>NZ_JBHLXE010000110.1:0-33098 GCF_042432445.1 Thorsellia kenyensis
TATTCAATTTAACAAGGGGATGATTTTAAATGCTGATGAAGCTGGCAAAAGTTTAATCTCCCCCTGTACCATACGTGGTAAATAATCTTAGCGCAGGTCTTGACCAAATACTATCACCTGCCTGCCATTGCTGAGCAAGGGTAACTTTAAATAAATCACTCGTTTCATCACTTGTATTTTGTTTAACGTTATCATAGCCTACTTCCATCAATGTACTCATGATAGGAGTCCATTTATACATAGGTCGCACACCAGCAGAATACCATGTATTTCCTTTGTCTTTTTTGTTATCCCAGTCTGTGTCTTGGTATAAGCCAACATACATCATTTCCCAATCACTATTTAATTTAATAGCTCCATGATTAATAAGACGAATCATATCACCGTCATTGTTAATATCTGAGCCTTGAGATCGACCTTGTTTTTGACTTGTCATTGAATCAGTTGCATATTGAACAACAAATTTATTAAATCCATCCATAACGCTTTGTGTGTGCTCGGCAGTTAATAAAAATCCGTCCTTAGAGGCATTAGGATCTATCGATTTACCATCCTTTTCATTAGCTCGGCCGTAAGTAACACCAAATTCTAATGAACCGCCTTTATTCACCTCTAATCCAGATAATCTAATATCAAATATGTCATTATTAGTTTTTTCTTCTACATCGAATTCTTTTAACTCAATAACCCCTGTTTTCTCATCAAAAACATAGCGACTCTCTTGCTTACGGTCGCCATTGATGAAAGTATAAGAACCACCAGCTTCCGTATTTCTAGTAGCTGCAAGAGAAAGTTTACCGAAACCAAGATCGATATTCTCTATACCTGCACCTGGACCTGAGATATCCCAGTAATAAAAGTCAATCATGTGAACATCATGGCGTTGATAAAAACGCTTACCTGCCCAAAGTGTAGATCCTGGTAATGAACTGATCACATTTTTAGCTTGAACATTAATTTCTCTAAATGCAGGATTAGTAGATTCCCAGTCATTTTGCTGTTCCACAGAATAAGCAACATTTGTATCTAGATAAAAACTTTTATCATCTTGTTTCCAGAGCTCTTGGCCGAGTTTTAATTCAGCATATGTTTCGCATTCATTACCTAAACGATATTTTGAACCGGCACCATCTGCTTTAAAACACATTTGTTCACCACCGCTTCCTGTCCAGCCTATGCCTGAACGCGCATAACCATGAAAGTCAACAGCAAAAATTGAAGAAGAAAACATGGCTGTAGAAATTGCTAAAGCTAAAGACATTTTTTTATTTATATGCATGATAACACTCCATTAAAAAAATAATTAAAATTAAACCAAGCAGTGTTCAATTTAGAATATGAGCTAGTGGTATTACATTTAGTACTACTAATTCATATCTTCAATGATGCCATAATTCTTTTTTTTTTATGTGATCATGATCTTAAAAAATTTAATTCTTTTTAATAAATAGACTCATTTAATCATTATTTTTATTGTTACGTGAAATACATCACAATTCTTCATAGAGGTATTTCTATTTATTAAATTTATAATATTTCATAAATATTTATAAAAAATATTTAAATTTAAAGTGGGTCAAAATATATTGCTAATCGCTAATAAATATAGCTATTAGAGATCAAGATGCAGTTTTTAGTAATGGTTAACCCCCTTGAATGGGCATTGCGATACTATCTGCACATCCCGTTTGCTCTAATTTTAGTATATAGAATGAATTGGATGTAATTGCTGATTGAAGTTAGTTGTCAATTAAAAGGCTTTTATAATGAGGAGGAATAAAGAGTAGATTGCTTCATATAATTCCCCAAAAACATTTGTATCTGATAAGGGGTGTCAGTTTATTTAAGCTAGAGAATTTTTATTATTTTATCTAAGTCATATTACTAATTTAATTAATTGCGTTTACTTTTCCAGCATATATACATCTAATTACTTTAGTCAGTATCGATGCTTTTTTAATCTCAGTGAGAGGGCGTTAATAATTTCATCATAAAACGTATTTAATAAACTAAATTTTTTTCTTTCCTATATAAGTAGTTTAGAGACTATTTTTTTTCATAAATTGATAAATTATTAACTCTTTCATGTAGGGTTTTAATCAAAATGTTGTCAGTAATATCTTTTTGACTTAAATGTTGATATTTTGAAAGATAAATATCTGAATGAATATGCTCTGCTGCTATTTTTAGCATAAGCTCATTGTTGGTGTACACTCCTTGGCAATGATTATTAGAATTTGAAAAAATTATCGAATTTTTCATATCTACAACCATCATAAAGCGTCTTGAAGGAAATAGTGTTTCTTCCTCATTTAATCGAGAATAGGATTCGATAGCAGGATGGATATTCATTAGTTTATGAAAAGAGAATATAATAATACGTACACCTCTATTGAGTGCTTCTTCTATTTCAGTTTTAAAAATGTCTAAATTAAAATCTGTATTTAAATAGATTTCATTTTGTGCCATAGCAAATGAATCTTTAGCCTTTTTTAGCCAAGCATCATATCCAGTTAAATTAAAAATAAATTCCTTTGACTCTTCCTCTGAAAATAATTTATGCAATTCTTTTTTTAGCAATGCACAATTTTCTAATGTTTGTTTTTCAAGTTCTTCAAACAACTGATTGGGTGGTTTGGCAGTGTATTCTTTGGTTTGACTGTCTGAAAGATGGATATATTGATGAGCGAATAATGAATCAATAGAAGAATAAACACTGGAACGTGATAATCCTATTTCTTTAGCTATTTTATAACCACTGCATTTACCGAGCTTCAAAAATGCTATATAAACCATTGCATCCGTTTTACTAAACCCAAACTGAGTTAATTTATTAATTATTTCATCTAGAGTAACAATACTGCCCATTAAAATCCCCCTTCACACTTGCTAAATACTTTAAAACAATTACCCATTTAAATACCAATATATTCTGCAAATTAACTGATTTCAATTCAATGTAAATTATTTTGGAAATATCTAATTATCCGCCTTATATTTTATCTGTCAATCTTCATTTAGATATATTCAAAAGAGTAACATTCGCATTTGAAACTTTTAATAGCATTAGTTACATTTTCGAATGATATGAATATAAAAAAACACTTTACATTTAGGCAAGGAGTATTGGATAAAACAATTAGCAACTAGAGTATTGTCATTCGGAAGATAAAAAAGGATAAAAGTCATTGAAGGCTGCTTGACTAAAAATTTCATATTAATAATTTTCAGTCAAGCAGTATGTGATTGTATTTACTTAATATGCTTTTAACACCACTGCAGATAAACCAGTCAAAACCATTTCTTTGCCCAAGGTAAACGATTCATCATTTAAAAGATCTACTACTGAACAGTTTTGCCATTCAATTGGTAGGTTTATAGACACATCAAGATCTGCATTATTAATGTAAACAAGTATTTTTCCTTTGCTAAATGACACAGAGGTCTCATTGTTTGTTGGATACCATGTTACATCCTGCAAATGAAAATCAGCTTCGTTTTTGCGTAGTGTTATCAATTTTTTCAACAGAGATTTCAATTGTAAATCATGATCATTTTCATTCCAAGGCATGCATTTTCTTGCCCCTTCATACTCTTCAGTTTTTGCACCATCTAAACCAATTTCTCCGCCATAATACACACATGGTGCACCAGGCTGTAAAAAAAGAAGTATATAAGCAAGCATAGCTCTTTGTTTATTTCCTTGACAAACAGATATAATTCTATCAGTGTCATGGCTATCTAATAAATTAAACATCACTTCATTTGCTTGTCTTGGGTAATTTAGACGATTTTGATCAACAAGTTGTCTAAATTGAGCAGAATTAATGGTTTGTGATGCAATAAAATAATTGATTGCATTCGTTAGAGGGTAATTCATCAAGGCATCGAATTGGTCTCCTTTCATCCAAGCATTTCCATCATGCCAAATCTCACCTAAAATATAACAATCGGGCTTTATTGATTTAACCGCTTGTCTAAAATCACGCCAAAAATGATGATCTACTTCATTTGATACATCTAAACGCCAACCGTCAATATCGAATTCCCTAACCCAATAAGTACCAATATCTAAAAGATATTGCCGGCAAGCAGCATTTTCAGTATTCAATTTTGGCATTTCAGCGACATTTGAGAATGTTTCATAGGGGAGATCCCAATAGTCCCATTCCGATCTGGGCTTATCTGGGTATACCGGAAATTCTTTTATCCAAAACCAATCTTTATACTCCGACTGTTCACCCTTTTCTACGACATCAAGCCATTTTGGAAATAAAGCTCCTGAGTGATTAAAAACCGCATCGAGCATTATTTTTATGCCTCTTTTATGTGCTTCACTAACAAGTGCCTTTAAAGCTTCATTTCCTCCAAAAGCAGGATCAACATTAAAGTAATCAATGGTGTCATATTTATGATTCGCTTTTGCAGTGAAAATCGGACAAAGGTAGATACCTGTAAAGCCGATATCTTGAATATAATCCAATTTATCTATGATTCCAAATAGATCACCTCCCATAAAATTGGTCATTGTGGGAGGCGTTCCCCAAGGTTTAACCCCGATGGGAGAGATCTCAGGTCTACCATTTGCAAAACGTTCAGGAAAAATTTGGTACCATATTGCCGATTTACACCAAGTAGGAGGGCTTAGTACGTCTATCGGGTTTAAAAAAGGAAAGCAAAATAAATTACTAAATTCCATCAGGGCTCTTTTTTCATCTGCAGGAGTGACTATATCGACAAAGTGTTTTTCACCAAAAAAAATACGCTCATTATTTTCAGTGCCTTCAATGATAAACCCATATCGTGCTCTTTTATGAGGTGGTACGAATTCAGCTATCCAGACATCATGCAGTTCTGTTCGTCCCTCAAGCCTCATTGAAATTTTGTTTCCACCTATCCAAACTGCTGTACTGTTAGCCCCTTCTAAATTACCACCCAGTCCACCTCCTTCCCACTTATAAGGATCTCCAATCCATAGTGTTACTTTTTCAGCTTCATATTTTGCTGTTCGGATACGAATATGTAATGTTTTTTTATCATACGCATAGGCCATTTGGCTTTTACATAGGTGGATAATAGAGCTTTTTGTTATCATTATAATTTCCTGAGTGTTATATCAATGCAACTGACTTATTATTTTTTCTAAGCTTGAGCAAATCAATTGATAGACTAAGCTGATTTTCATTAGGTTAATTGCATTTTTTGAGTTCAAATATTTTTTAGCGGATATCTCTTATTGTTGTAAATTTTAGGTTTAAGCTATTTATTGCGTGTTCTTTCTTTATGAGTTTTCCTAGACAACTTATTGCCATGATCTTTGCAAATTTTTAGTTGAGATCCTAAAAGTTGATTATACTTGCCAGCTATTTATACTGACCATTGTTGTGGTTTTTTAAACCTTGAAATAGTAGTACTAAATATACTACTTTAATACTCTGTTTGATTGCAAGCTGATTATCATAAAATTACATTAGCCTTAACAATTCTTTTTTAATGGGTTCCCATTAAATATACACATAAATGTATTTATATTATCAAAGGTGCCAGCAATTGAGTTTATTTGCTTTTATCTAGGAATAACAAGTATTTCTAAATTAATAGAGATCTGCTTCTTTTGTAGCCTATCTACTTTAGTGTGAAATAGTCTATGTGGTTGAAGATAAGCTTTTTTTTGTAGATGAAATGAATATTATGTGACTTAAGTCGTTGCATGATGAAATAAAGTAAAGTATTTTAAACTCCTTTAGGCATGAAAGAAATTCATTTTTTAAGATATAAACAATAATAAAAATTCAAGGAGATATTATGACAAAACCTTTTAAATTAAATAAATCTAAGCTTTTGATGTCAATGGTGCTAAGTTCCTTTATAGGAGTTTCATCTCATGCAGCGAATGTACCTGAAAATGTTAAATTAGCCAAAGTGCAGGAGTTAGTACGTGGAAATGGCGGTGATGAAATACAAGGTTTAGATCCTCATAAAGTTGAAGGTGTCCCAGAGCATCAAGTGATTAATAATCTTATTGAAACACTTGTAATAACAGATCCGAATGGTAACCTTATCCCAGGCAATGCAACTCATTGGGAAACGACAGATAATATGACCTGGACTTTTCATTTGAGGCCTGAAGCAAAATGGTCCAATGGTGACCCTGTCACGGCGCATGACTATGTTTTCGCCTGGCGCAGAATAGTTACGCCAGAAACAGCCTCCCCTTATGCTAGTTATCTTGAATATGCGCATATTCTAAATGCTGCCGAAATAATAGCGGGTAATGCTAAACCTGATACCCTGGGCATTAAAGCAATAGACGATCTTACTCTTCAAGTCACATTATCAACGCCACTCTCATATTTACCGGCAATGCTACCTCACTATGCACTCGCACCTTTACACCAAAAAACGATTGAACAACACGGCGATGCTTGGACTAAACCAGGTAATTTTGTAGGTAATGCAGCTTATAATCTTTCAGAGTGGGTAACAAATGAAAAGATTGTCCTTACTAGAAATCCACTCTATTGGGATAATGATAAGACGGTCATTGAAAAAGTAACCTTTATTCCAGCACAACCGAATAGTGAAATTCAGCGTTACCGTGCGGGTGAAATCGACATGACGTATGGTGGTGGTATCCCAATCGAACTTTTTGCTAAATTGAAAAAAGAGCTACCTGATGAACTTAAGATTGGTCCCTTACTTTGCTCCTATTACCTTGAAATTAATAATCAAGATGAGGTCATGAAAAATCCTTTAGTCCGTGAGGCATTAAAGTTAGGAACGGATCAAAAAATAATTACTGATAAAGTCCTAGCTAAAGGTCAAATTCCTGCTTGGGGATTTACACCGCCGTCTATTAATGGGGTGGATTTGGAACCTCATGCTTGGTATAACGAAACACAAGAAGAGAGAAATGAGAGAGCTATCAAATTGTTAGAGCAAGCAGGTTATACAAAAGATAACCCGCTTAAAGTTCAATTTTTATACAACACTTCAGATATTCATCAAAAAGTTGCCGTTGCACTACGTCAAATATGGAAGAAAAATATCGGTGTTGATGTAGAGTTAGTTAATCAGGAATGGAAAACATTTTTAGACTCTCGCCATAACGGTAACCACCAAATTGCAAGAAGTGGCTGGTGTGCCGATTATAATGAAGCGACATCTTTCTTAAATACTATGGTGTCAAATTCTTCTAATAATACCGCATTTTACAAAAGTGATGAATTTGATGCGCTAATCAAAAGTGCGGTAAACAATTCAAATGAAAGTGAACGTAATAAAATTTATCAAGAAGCAGAAAAACTGCTAGATAAAGATTCCGCTATTATTCCGATCTATTATTATATTAATGATCGAATGATTAAACCACATGTTGGCGGTTATACAAACAGTCATCCAACAGATAGTATTTTTGTAAAGGATTTGTATATTATTGATAAATAAATATATAAATTACCTAGTCAATCGGCTAGGTAATTTATGAGATAGCTAATTTTCCATTAATATTAATCGTTAATTTTGACCTTTTTAGAGTGCCTTGCTATTGGCCTTTTACTCCATAATCTGTAGTTATCAATGTAGTTATCAATGTAGTTTAGAAAGATTGGTAAAACAATAGCAAAATTATCCATTTATCTTGTTGCATCCAAAACAAAATTAACGATTAAAAAATGCTTAATTTTATGCCCATCCGCCTTGCCCCTTAGTAGGGAAATAATTGATTATCATGAACATAAAATGTTGCATTTTTTAAATATCTAAGTAATATCAACCTTTTTTTTATTTCTCATTACGAACTTGAGTTAGCTTATGATTAAATTTATATTTAACCGTCTTTTAATTGCTATACCGACACTTTTGTTGCTCATAACGATCTCCTTTTTTTTAATGCGGTTGGCTCCTGGTAGCCCTTTTACTGGAGAAAAAGTCCTTTCAGCGGAAATTATGGCGAATTTAGAGGCAAAATATCACCTTGATAAACCATTATTTGAGCAGTACTTTCGCTATTTAGGAAATTTACTTCGTGGTGACTTAGGTCCGTCTTTTACCTATAAAGATAAATCGATAAATGATTTATTAGCAGAAAGTTTTCCCACATCTGCAAAACTTGGCGTGATTGCTTTTGTTATTGCTTTCCTCGTTGGCGTGACGATAGGAACGATTGCTGCACTCAAACAAAATACTATAACTGATTACACTATGATGACATTTGCGATGACAGGAATTGTTATCCCTAATTTTGTTTTAGCTCCTCTCATGGTATTAATTTTTTCAGTGACATTAAGGTGGTTACCTCCTGGTGGATGGGATGGTGGTCAGCTCGATAAAATGATTATGCCTGTATTTTGTTTATCATTGGGCTATATCGCTGTAATTACTCGGATTACTCGAAGTTCAATGATTGAGGTTTTAAATTCTAATTTCATTCGCACAGCGAAGGCTAAAGGTTTGCCTATGCAAAGGATCATATTCTCTCATGCCTTAAAACCTTCTTTATTACCTGTTATTTCCTTTATGGGTCCGGCTTTTGTTGGGATAATAACCGGTTCTTTGGTCGTTGAGACTATCTTTGGCCTACCTGGTATAGGAAGAATGTTTGTTAATGGCGCTTTTAATCGAGATTATCCTTTAGTCATGAGCTTAACCATTTTAGTTGGTGCTTTAACCATATTCTTTAATTTGATCGTGGATATTCTTTATGCGGTCATAGATCCTAAAGTTAGATATTAATTGGCTTTACCAAGGAGTCCATTGTGTTATTAAAAGAATCAGATAAAAAAGCCTTTGAAGAGATGACCAATATTGAAAGTAGAAGCTTATGGCAAGATGCTTGGCGACGTTTTAAAAGAAATAAAGCGGCAATGACAAGTCTTTTTATTCTCTTTATTATTATTCTATTTGTTACTATAGCACCATTTTTATCCCCTTTTGCTTACGATGATAGTGAATTTGGTTTTGATAACCAGCCACCCGATTTTGAATCAGGTCATTGGTTTGGAACTGAATCGTTAGGTCGTGATTTATTAGTGCGCGTTGCTATGGGGGGCAGAATTTCAATATTAGTCGGTGTTGCAGCGGCTCTTGTTGCAGTCTTATTTGGAACGCTTTATGGTGCTATTTCAGGTTACATGGGCGGCAAAATCGATGCCCTTATGATGCGTGCCCTTGAAATCCTGAATGCTTTTCCTTTTATTTTTTTTGTAATCCTCCTTGTAACATTATTTGGCAATAACTTATTTTTAGTATTTATTGCAATAGGAATGGTTTCTTGGCTTGATATGGCAAGAATTGTTAGAGGTCAAACATTAAGTTTAAAAGGCAAAGAGTTCATTGAAGCGGCTATGGTTTGTGGAGTTCCTAAGAGAAATATTATTTTAAAACATATTATCCCTAATGTTCTTGGGATTGTTGTTGTTTATGCCTCATTGCTTGTCCCTACAATGATCTTGTTTGAGTCATTTTTGAGTTATTTAGGCTTAGGTACACAAGAACCTGATAGTAGTTGGGGTTCATTACTAAATGAAGGGGCAAAATCAATGGAAGTTGCACCTTGGAACCTCCTTTTTCCTGCCGGTTTTTTGATTGTCACTCTATTTTGTTTTAATTTTATTGGTGATGGGCTTCGAGATGCGCTCGATCCTAAAGATCGTTAAGGTAAATAACTATGAATTCGCAACAATTAAATGCTGACGCTCCTTCCTCTTTACTTTTAGATGTTAACAATCTAAAAGTCACGTTTAAGACAGAGGATGGTGATGTAACAGCGGTCAATAACTTGAACTTTAAACTTCATCAAGGTGAAACCCTAGGTATTGTCGGAGAGTCAGGATCTGGTAAGTCACAAACCGCTTTTGCACTTATGGGGTTACTTGCCAATAATGGTCGAGTTGACGGTATTGCAAGTCTAAATGGAAAAAATCTTTTAGCTATGAGTCAAAAAGAGTTAAATAAGATTCGAGCGGCCGAGATGGCGATGATATTTCAAGATCCTATGACTTCTCTCAATCCCTATATGAAAATAGGTAAACAACTTACCGAAGTACTAAAATTTCATCAAGATATTTCTGATGCTGAGGCAACTAAAAAAGCGCTCAACATGCTTGATGCGGTGAAAATACCAGAAGCGGCAAAAAGATTAAAAATGTATCCTCATGAATTTTCAGGTGGGATGCGCCAACGCGTTATGATAGCTATGGCCCTTTTGTGCGAGCCAAAGTTATTGATAGCTGATGAACCTACTACCGCATTAGATGTGACAGTTCAAGCTCAAATCATGGCGTTATTAAAAGAACTACAGAAAGATTTTAATACGGCAATTATCATGATAACACATGATTTGGGAGTCGTTGCAGGTAGTTGTGATAAAGTACTCGTTATGTACGCAGGGCAAACGATGGAATATGGATCAACAAATGACATATTTTACACGCCTTCTCATCCATACTCGATTGGTTTATTAAATGCAATTCCACGTATTGATGGCCAAAATGATACTTTAATGACAATACCAGGTAATCCACCTAATCTTGCTAACATCCATCAGGGATGTCCATTCATGCCCCGCTGTATTTTTGCTACAGAGGCTTGTATAAACTCGCCTCAATTAATGCCTTTTGGTGATAACCGATTAAGAGCATGTTTTCGTGATATGAAGGAGCTTTCATAATGTCACAAGCTAAATTGTTATTAGACGTTAATCAATTAAAAGTACAATTTGATATTACTGAGTCAAATTCACTTTTTTTTAGAAAAGTACAAAAAAAACTGACCGCGGTGAATAATGTCAGTTTTAAGCTTTTCGAAGGTAAGACCCTCGGCATCGTTGGTGAGTCTGGTTGTGGAAAATCGACCTTGGCGAGAGCGATTGTTGGTTTAGTGAAAGCAACATCTGGAAATATAGTTTGGTTAGGTAACGAGTTAACCGAATTAAGCTCAAAACAATGGCAACCCTATCGTTCCGAGATTCAAATGATTTTTCAAGATCCTCTGGCTTCACTAAATCCTAGAATGACGGTTGGCGATATTATAAGTGAACCACTAATAACTCATTCCCCTCATTTATCGAAAAAAGAGGTCATAGATAAAGTTGAAAAAATGATGGCCAAAGTAGGACTTTTACCAAATCTGATTAACCGTTATCCTCATGAATTTTCTGGTGGACAATGTCAGCGTATAGGTATTGCTAGGGCTTTGATTTTAGAACCAAAACTCATCATTTGTGATGAGCCTGTTTCAGCGTTAGATGTATCCATTCAAGCTCAGGTAGTTAATCTTTTAAAAGAGCTTCAAAAGGAATTAAGTTTATCGTTGATATTTATAGCGCATGATTTATCTGTGGTACAACATATTTCTGACAGTGTGATTGTAATGTATCTTGGTAATATTGTTGAAATGGGGCTGTGTGAAAATGTATTTAAGCATACAACACATCCTTATACACAAGCATTAATGTCGGCTGTACCTATTCCTGATCCTAATTTAGAAAGAAATAAAACCATCCAGTTGTTAGAAGGTGAATTACCTTCTCCGATTAGCCCTCCCTCTGGTTGTGTATTTAGAACCCGCTGTCCACTGGCTGATGCTTCATGTGCAGTTAATCCGCCCATTTTAGCCGGGCACGAACAGCATAAAATCGCTTGTATAAAAGCAGAAGTTCCTCAATCTTAATATAACACTTGGTCGCAATAAATAATTATTGTGACCAAGTGTTTTTATTTTTAGTTATGCCTATTTTATTGCTTTTATAGTTTCTTTATTTACGTATGAACTATTTTCTCTAATCCCTTTGAATATAAAATCAAGCAAGTATATTATTATTTCAAGGCACTTCTATTTAAGATACAATAGTAATAATTTTCCTAAATTAAAGGATATAGATTATATTCACCTGCAAAATATTCCCCTACTGGGCTATTGAATTTAAGGTCAGTCATCTATCATTTAAAACTTAATGTTTGTAAATATCATTTAAATATACCTATTACATAAATAATTCATCATGGATTCGTATATTAATTTTACCAAGTTAGAGATATATTTAGTTTTTTGTCATTTTTTTGAGGTTACCCTATGCATACTTTAGAGCATAATGAGTCTGAAATTGAAATTAATGAAGCTGGCGTTGATTTAGGTGGGTTAATGACGGTGCTTAGTAAGCATCTTTATTCTACCCCTGTTGTCGCCTTAAGAGAGCTTGTACAAAACAGTCATGATTCTATCGTTAGACGTCGAATTGAAGATAAAGGTTCATTTGAATCTGAAATCAGAATTACAGTTGATAGGCAATTAAAAACATTAACTATATCTGATTCTGGGGCAGGTTTAACATTAGAGGAAATACATCAATTCTTAGCAACGGTAGGTGTTGGATATACAAGGACTCTTCGTGCACAAAATGAAGATAACGATGGTTTGATAGGTATGTTTGGATTAGGTTTCCTATCAGCTTTCGTTTTGGCTTCTAAAGTGCAAGTAAGGACATGCTCTTATCAAACACCGACGATAACACATCTTTATCAATCTAGGAATGCTCAAAACTATACAGCTACCCTGACTGAGCACAGATGTTCTGTTGGAACTGATGTGATTCTAACCCTTAATGACTCTTATAAAGAGTTAGCAAGTGAACAAGAACTGAGAAGATTACTATCCCATTACTGTATTTTATTAAATGAGCCTATTTATATTGGCGAGGAGTCTGAAGCGCTAAATAATGAAACTCCTCCTTGGAGAATCACTGAGGATGTGCACCCTATTCAATTACAAAAACGCCGTTTGGCGTTCGCAAAAAAATTCGAAATGAATTTTGAGCCAATTACCACCATTCCAATTTATGAAAGTGTTCTTCGTCATGATCTGGAAAAACCAGTTAACAATGATTTATCTCCTGTTGAAAAAGATCTAAAAGGATTACTTTGGATTCAAGATGGTGCATTTTATGGTACATCTGATAATAGAAATTTAGCTGTTTTTGTGAGGGGTATGTTACTTGATGATGACGCTAAAGATTTATTACCTACATGGGCTGGCTTTATGGGAGGAGTTATTGAGTCGCAAAAACTGACGCCGACAGCTAGCCGTGAAACTCTTCAAAAAGACAGCTACTACTACGAGGTAAAGCATGCTATTTCAGAACTTTTAATCGAGGGCTTGGCTTCTATTGCAGAAAATCAACCTGAAGCTTGGCGTCGTATATTAACTCGCCATAATGAAGCACTTCTTGCTGCATCATTATGCGATGAAAGACTTTTTGCCATACTTCAAGATAGGGTTAAAATTCCTTCTTCACAGGGGGAAATCACTGTAAATAAGTTGAGCAACAAAGACAGGAAAATCCATGTAATGCTGAGTGAAGAAGCAGGATTTGAGGATATGATATTTAGAACATTAAAAATTCCTGTAGCCTATGGTCATCGCTATGCAGTGATTCCTTTTCTAAGAAAATGGGCCTCGATAAATAACGTAACTTTAATTGAACTAGGCACAGAAAAAGGCAATCAGCATTTCTTCATTAAAGAAGAACTAGCATCTTCCACATTAGAAATTTTATCTGAGGGACTTTGTGATAATGAACATCTCATCGTGGCCAGTTTTCTGCCTCAAGAACTTCCTTTAGTCGTCGTACCTGACAGAGAAGCGATTTTAAAAAATAGATTGGAAAGTGATGAAGCGGATAAAAGAATTGCTTCAGCGGCACTTGATTTAGTTAGACAGTTTACCAAGAAAATTGAATCACGACCAGAAATTAGACTGTTTATTAATAGTAAAAATAGTGCAATAGCTTTTCTTATTGAGGAAATACAAAAAGGTAATAGCGTCTCTCAATCTTTATTATTGCTTAAAGCAATGAAAACCATAATGACTGCAAGTGGTGATTCACAAGCAAATGTTAACCTCAGTCAGGCACTTTACAATGTAAGTGAACTTGTAAAAAAGATGAGCAATTAAGATAATGCATTCTTAAGACAAAGATTAATTTTATTATTTAACAATTTTAGAATAAAAAAAAAGGGAAAATTCTATGAGTATGTGGCAATGGGCTGAAGATCTTAACGAAAAATTGCATCAAGAAGGTAACCACAGGTTAGCAAATTTAATTTATCAAATTCCGAATGATTATTGGGATGGCAATTATAAGAGGCTTGATGCCACAATAGAGGAAGCCATTTTAGGCGCAAAGAGTATAAATAACCCTTGGTTAGAAGTATATTTTAGGCATTTTAGTCTAAGGCATAAAGTTGGATCCTCACGTGAGGGTGAAAAAGCCATGACTGAAGTGATCACTTTAATGGAATTAGCGCATAGAGATGAAGCGAAAGATTGTCCGCATTCTGTTTGTGCAACACAAGATCTCGTCAATTGTTATGAGAACATAGATAATATTGGATATGCTAATGACCGCATTGTAGTTATAGATGAAACATTAAGTCGAATTACTAAAGACATCTCTTGCTGGTATTGTTTGACATTGGAAAAAGTTGATGCTCTTTGTGATCTTAATCAATACGAGCAAGCTTATGAAACTGTAACAGAAAGAACAGAAAAGGAGCGCGAAAATATTGCACTAAGCTGGCATAGTCGTGAAATTAGAATATTATTGCATCTAAATCGTATTGATGAGGCAGTTGTTCTTTTTGAACAGTATAAAAAAAGGGAGGGTTCAAGTGATACTCAGAGTGCTCAATATACTACTCAATTACTAGAAGCTAGCCTCTTAAACAAGCAAGGTAAATATGAAGAAGCATTTGCAATTTTACCGCCTTTCTCTGAATTAGAACCTGCTAAATACCTAAGTTATTTGAGTGCTTATTACAATAGTATTAAGGATTTAGAAATATCTAACAAGGATTGGCATATCGCTGGGATAGCTGATACCATCATTAACTATTTTAAAGACGCTGGGAGTTATGCTGCGGTCTTTGATGCAGCAGAAATTCAGTTTGAATTGGCATTAAAGCGAAGATCTAAATTCTTGGCACAAAAATCTCTTGATAGTATAGAAGAAGTGATCCCTAAATTAAAAGAACAATCATTACGAGTAAATAAGCTCAATCAATTTAAAACCAAGTTTAATAATACGCAATTTACTCAACCTAAACTAGCGGTTGAAAATCTTAATGAGGCTACTGATACACTAGACAGTATTGGTGAGTTTTTGAGTCAATTAGGTCAACCTAATGAAAACAATCCACCTATTCCTGAAAAAGATCTAGCAACTTTACTAGCTTACTATGAGCTAAGTCCATTATACCCTGGTTTAGCAGATGGCATAGTAGCCGCTCTGAATGCGATGAATTTTCAGAGTTACTTATTTGAGTTTTGTAGATCTCATATCGATAAATATATTAAAAATGAAGAAATTTCAGACTTCATTGAGCTCTTTTTATTAAGGATTTATAGGCAAAACGATCTTAAGGGATTAATTGAATATAAAGAAAAAATTGACACATATCAACCGAAACTGTCCTTGTATTTAGCTTGTTTAATCGCTATTTTGCAAAAAGATTGGGATAAATTAAAAATTAAAGCTATTGAGGGTTTGGACAGTGAAAATTTTAGCTATGATTTTTATCATATGCTTGATATGGCTTATGAAATGCAAAATGACTTAGTTCATCAAATTCAAACTATTCAAAACTTTGTCGAAAGATTAGAGTCTGATGGTGAAACTGAATATCTTTATCAGATGGCTGTTAAATTATTAACCCTGCTGCCAATTGTAGATGATTGGGCTACTTATAGAAAAGTATGTGCTAAAATCAAAATAGAACTCAACGAACCTTCTTCACCAGATAATTTAGCGGTTATAGAACCGTCTGGGACTGTTTTAATACAATATCTTAATGAAGAGGGTGAGCATGACTATTATTATGCAACGAGATTAAGCCCAACTACTGCGCAAATTTACATATCAACAGAACCTTTTAGCGAACAACGCGCAAATGACATCATTATCTTCTCTCCAAAAGATCTTGGCAATCCTCCTGAGGAGGAAGAAAAACAAGGTGATTATTTAGCGACATATGAATTTTTATATTGTTTATCGCTTGGTAAAAGACGTTCTATGTATTTTGATGGAATTTTACCGACTAATGATGAGTTTAAAGCGCTAACAGATAATTTACATAAATTAGAAATTAATTATAATCAGTTTAGGTATTTAGATGAAGAGTCTAATATAGAAAGATTAAGATTACATTTGGCTGTGGCTGAAAATATGTCCGATGGTGATGTTAAAGATTTAATTGCAGCCCTAACTAAAGAGTTTGCTCATCCATTTGAATCATTTTGATTTAATTGGGATCAGTAAGTATCGAGTGATGAATAGATGGTAATACTCTTTTGTTCTGAAGATATTTATTCATTTGTGTCTCCATTACAGCACGAATGGATAAATTCTTCGAATTGAGAAGTGTTCTATACGAATAAGCTAAAAAAAACATAAAGACATAAAGACATAAAGACATAATCAAATTCTTTTCTAGGATTACATCAAGAACTAAGGTTTAATTGAGTTGAATTATAAACTGACATTAACCTTCACCTTATCTTTTAACACTTATAAATTTTGCCACAATTTATGCTAAAAATTTAGTTTGTTGACTTATTTTAGAGACTAATCGTAAGTTATTTTTTACATTTTGTCACATATTTAATTGCCAATATAGCATTATTAATTAAGATCTTCCTTGACATACTCCCACTCATAATTTACGATTTGAAAATATTTTAACAGTTTTAAGGACTTTTATGAAAAATTTGGCGATTGTCTTGTGTATCGAAGCGAATTTAAGTCAAGAAAATAATAATGCCCTTCTCAATTTAGGGATAGCGCTGCACAAAGGGACTAATTTCCCCATACAACTATTTCATGTTATTGAAAATAAAGATGGTAATGGAGTTGATACTAGGTTTTTAGAGGTTGAAAATTACCTTAATCATTCCCTGGCAGAATTAGTTAAATTAGGCGTACCTAACGCAACAGCTAAAATAGAGCAAGGTGATTTTAAATCAAAATTAGTAGAAAATTACCCAGATTCGCATTTAATAGTTCTTGGAAAATCTGGATTAGACAATAAAAATCAGCACATAGAAGCACTAGGCAGCAATTTAGAGGCTATCATTATGAACTCTAAATCGCCTGTACTTATCCAAAAGAAAAGTGCGCTTGATGAAATATTATTGGCCTTCGATGGTCGAGCGAGTATAGCTAAAGTGACTGAATGCCCTTTATTTTTATCATTAGCCAATAATGCGAGATGTGTTCATGTTGTGTCAATTAACAACAATTTACCTTTACTTGAAGAACAGCACGAATTACTTTGTGATGAATTAAAGGCTTCTGGAATAAAAATTAAATCTGTTTTTATAGATAAGTGTAAATTGGGCATCGCAGAAAAACTTGCTGAATATGAGCGAACTAATCAAATAGGACTGACTGTCATAGGGGCTTTTGCTAAGGCAAAAGTTAGGCCTTTCTTTCTTGGCAGTCAAACATCAAAACTTTTAAAAGAAATTAACAGCTCAATTATGTTTTATAGGTAATTATACAGCCTAAGTCTACTGCTAAGAGAATAACTGAGTGTGAGAATTGTCTTATTTTTAGATGTTTTAGCTCAGTAGTTCATTAAACATAGAATGAATTACTGAGCTGGCTATATCGAATCAAAAATAATCCATCTAGTCAATATTGAGGGTATACTCAAACAACTTAAAGATTGTTTAAATAGTTAATTAGTATCCACCCTTTTTGCTGTCTTTCCCTGTAACTATAGAAACGCCTGAACTAGTCCCAATTCTTGTTGCTCCAGCATTGATCATAATCGTTGCTGTTTCTACGCTTCTTACACCACCCGATGCTTTAACTCCCATTTTTGGTCCTACTGCGGTACGCATCAATTTTACATGTTCTTCTGTTGCACCAGAGTGACTAAATCCGGTAGAGGTTTTCACAAAAGCCACATCTATCTTCACGCATATATCACAAACTTGCTTTATTTCATCATCTGTCAATAAGCATGTTTCCAGAATGACTTTAAGTGGAATGCCGTTACAAGCATTTTTTACTTTTTCAATATCCTTGTATACCTCATCGATTAGGCCACTTTTCAAAAAGCCCACATTGATCACCATATCAATTTCTGTAGCCCCGGCTTTAATAGCTTCAGAAGTTTCAAATGCTTTAGCATCGCTTAGCATCGCGCCTAATGGAAAGCCGACAACTGAGCATACTTTGACATTAGAGTCCTTCAAATATTGATTGACTAAAGGGACATAACACGAATTAACACAAACAGAATAAAAATTATGTTCAATCGCTTCTTTACATATTTTTTTTATTTGCTCTACGGTGCTATTCATAGCCAGTAAAGTATGATCTATATATTGGGCATAACTCATTTTGTACTCCATAAATTATTTAAAGGTTGATGTTGATTTAATTTTGAACGCTTAGGTCATTTCTACCTATATGTTATCATAGGAATCATTTATCATTGTAGTGTTAAAATATATTTTAAGATTTTAGTGTTCTTTAGATTTACATGCGTTGATTACGAGCATTCATTATAGATAATCTGGCATGTGGTCATTAGTACTTAAGAGGGCCGTTCAAGCACTAATTATTTATGCTTATTTCATTTGGAATATCTATCTTGTAATTATTTTAACATTAAAGCTAATAAAATCACATTAATTTCGATAAAAAGTCACAAGAGTGAGCAAGATCACTTTTTAAATGCCTATTTTTTGTTATATTTTTATCATATGGGATGTTTTATTACCTGATCTCATTCTATCCATTCACTGTTTTAATCTTTTTAGGAGAATACAATGGCAACAGCTCATATTAATGCAAATCGTGGTGACTTCGCTCCAGTAGTTTTAATGCCGGGTGATCCGCTAAGGGCAAAACATATCGCTGATAATTTCTTAACTAATCCAAAACAAGTTAATGATGTCCGGGGTATGTTAGGTTTCACTGGAACTTATAAGAACATTCCTGTATCTGTTATGGGCCACGGTATGGGAATCCCTTCATGCTCTATCTATGCCAAAGAGCTCATCACGGAATTTGATGTTAAACAAATCATCCGTGTAGGTTCATGTGGTGCAGTGAGGGATGATGTTAATATTCGTGATGTAATTATTGGTCTTGGGGCTTGTACCGACTCGAAAGTCAATAGAATGCGATTTAAAGATCATGATTTTGCTGCGATTGCCGATTTTGAAATGGTACAAAATGCTGTTACTGCGGCTAAAAGTAAAAATATTCCTGTTAAAGTGGGAAATATTTTTTCAGCTGATCTTTTTTACTCCCCTGATTTTGACATGTTTCATGTGATGAAAAAATATGGCATTTTAGGCGTGGAAATGGAAGCTGCTGGTATATATGCTGTTGCTGCTGAGTATGGCGCGCGCGCAATGACAATTTTGACTGTTTCTGATCATATACTTCGTGGTGAAGAAACGACTTCTTTAGAAAGACAAATCACATTTAATGATATGATTGAAATCGCCTTAGAGTCTATCGTGCTTGGTCAATAATTACCCCTACTTTCTTATTTATAAGCTTTTTATATAGCAGAAAATTTTTAATAAGCGCTTTGTTAGATCTTCATTTATATCTAGATTGTTCAGAGCGTTTCATTCAATTTTCATAATAACTGCATTTATTTGTAATAAATTTAATTTTTAATAGTTTGTATTATATAAGCATTAAATTTATTGCCGATTCACGTTCACTTAATTAAGGAATATACCATGAGAATAGTTGATATTATTACTAAAAAAGTCAATGGCAAAGCACTTTCCCCTGCTGAAATTAATTTTTTTATTCAAGGTTATACGGAAGGAACAATCCCAGACTATCAAGCAAGTGCATTGCTTATGGCTATTTTTTTCCAAGACATGAATGAAGATGAGCGTGCTCATTTAACGATGGCCATGGTTAACTCTGGTGAAACTATTGATTTATCAGCAATTGAAGGCATAAAGGTTGATAAGCATTCAACGGGTGGTGTTGGCGATACCACAACGCTGGTACTGGCACCTCTAGTTGCTGCTTTGGATATTCCTGTAGCTAAAATGTCTGGTAGAGGCCTTGGGCATACTGGTGGTACATTAGATAAACTGGAGGCTGCAACGGGCTTCCATTTGGAAATATCCAAAGAAGAGTTCATCCATCTGGTAAATCAAAATAAAGTAGCGGTTATCGGGCAATCAGGTAATCTTACCCCTGCTGATAAAAAACTTTATGCATTGCGTGATGTTACAGGAACTGTAAATTCTATTCCACTCATTGCAAGTTCAATCATGAGCAAAAAAATCGCTGCCGGCTCTGATGCCATAGTATTAGATGTTAAAACAGGTGCAGGAGCTTTCATGAAGTCTCTTGAAGATTCAATAGAACTTGCTGAAGCGATGGTTAAAATTGGTCATAATGTTGGGCGTCATACTATGGCGGTTATTTCTGATATGTCACAACCTTTAGGTTATGCAATTGGGAATGCTTTAGAAATGAAAGAAGCGATTGACACATTAAAAGGCGAAGGTCCAGAAGATTTAATGGAATTAAGTTTAGTACTAGGAAGTCAAATGGTTATGCTGGCCAAAAAAGCGACTTCTTTAGAAGAAGCTCGCAAAAAACTGATTGAGGTCATTAAAAACGGTAAAGCATTAGAAAAATTCAAACTATTTTTAGCAAGTCAGGGTGGTGATCCGTCTATCGTAGATAATACAGATAATTTACCACAGGCCAAATATAAAATTGAAGTCCCGGCACTCAAATCAGGGTTCGTACGTAAAATCGTTGCTGATGAAATTGGTGTTGCTGCAATGCTTCTTGGGGCTGGCCGAGCAACGAAAGATGATAAGGTGGATTTAGCGGTAGGATTAATGTTGCGAAAAAAAGTGGGTGATGAAGTTAAGCAAGGTGAATCCTTAGTCACTATATATGCTAACCGTGAAGATGTAAGTTCTGTTATTCAAAAGATTCAAGACAATTATGAAATCGGTGAGTTCGTTGCTGCGCCTAAACTTATTTATCAAACCATTACTGAATAATGAATTTACTCAATTGAGGTTAAGTGTTACTAATATTGAATTTTGTTGTTGACATTTAATGCGGTTAATTAATTAAATGCACTTAACTTCTTTTAAGCGAATAAGATCATAAAACCATTTATTGATTTATTAAACTTTACCCTATTATTTATCTATTTGAGGAGTCTCTTAGTATGTTAATTAAAAAATTGTCCCACAGTCGTTTGAAAATTGCGAAACTGTGTACTCTTATTTCTGGGGTATTACTTATGACAACATCTGCCTATTCTTCGACAGTATCGGTCCGAGTTTTAGAAACGTCAGATTTACATGCTAACATGATGGATTTTGATTAC
The DNA here is from genome assembly GCF_042432445.1 of Thorsellia kenyensis. Lineage (NCBI taxonomy): Bacteria > Pseudomonadati > Pseudomonadota > Gammaproteobacteria > Enterobacterales > Thorselliaceae > Thorsellia > Thorsellia kenyensis. Next base: position 21,402 of record NZ_JBHLXE010000110.1, read on the forward strand.
TATACTTTAAAACCCACCACTAAGTTTGGTTTAGTCAGAACGGCAACTTTGATCAACGCTGCAAAAAAAGAGAACCCAAATACCCTTCTTATAGATAATGGGGATTTAATTCAAGGCAGTCCATTAGGAGATTTTTACGCAGCAAAACAGTTAAATGAAGGAGAGATTCATCCAATTATCGAAGCATTAAATTACCTTGGGTATGATGCTGCGACTTTAGGGAATCATGAATTTAATTATGGATTAGATTACCTAAATCGAGTAATTAAAGATGCAAAGTATCCTGTTTTAAATGCAAATATTTATGACCTACAAACTAAAAAGCCATTTTTTACTCCGTATGTGATTAAACCGACCACATTTACTGATGATAAAGGTGACAGTGTCACTTTAAATGTTGGCTATATAGGTTTCGTAGCGCCTAAAATAACTATTTGGGACAAGCAACACCTTGAAGGTAAAGTTTATACTGAAGATATTATTCTCTCTGCTAAAAAATGGGTTCCGGAAATGAAACGCGTAGGAGCAGATATTATCATCGCTATAAATCATAGCGGCATAGATGATTCCACTTATGAAGCAGGGATGGAAAATGCTGGCTACTATTTAACGCAATTACAAGGTATTGATGTCGTTTTGACGGGGCATTCGCATGACATTTTTCCTAGTCCTAGTTTTGAAATAAGTAATGCTGATTTAAATTTAGGGACAATTAATGGGATACCTGTAGCGATGCCAGGTTATTTTGGGAGTCACTTAGGGGTTATTGATTTAACTTTGGAAAAATCATCAGATGGATGGAATGTAATTCAAAGTAAAGCGGAATCACGTCCAATTTATGATACCAAAAATGAACAATCTTTAGCTGAAGCTGATCCAGATTTGCTGTCGCTACTAGAAACAACTCATAATCAAACCATTGATTTTGTAAACCAACCTATAGGTAAAACAGCAAAACCCATCTATGGGTACCTTGCATTGGTTCAAGACTCTCCTACACTGCAAATTATTAATGATGCTCAAAAAAGCTATATTGAAAAGCATTTAGCTGCTAATCCAGAACTTGAAAAACTACCCATCCTTTCGGCTGCGGCTCCTTTTAAAGCGGGTGGTCGCGATGGTTATGCCTTAAGTTATACTGCTGTTGAAGAAGGTTTTCTGACATATAGAAATGCAGCAGATATTTATCTATTTCCTAATACAGTAACCGTTGTCAAAGTGAGTGGTGTTGAATTAAAAGATTGGCTTGAATGTTCAGCGGGTATTTTTAATCAAATTGATACGACCTCTACAGAAAAACAACAGCTAATAAATTACGAAGGTTTTCGAACCTATAATTTTGACGTAATTGATGGAGTTAATTATACTATCGATATTACCAAACCACCTAGATTTGATGGTGAATGTCAACTCATTAATCCTGACTCATCTCGAATTAAGGCACTGACCTTTGATAATAAACCGATTGACTCTCATCAAAATTTCTATATTGTTACCAACAATTATAGAGGTTTTGGCGGTAAATTTGCAGGTACTGGAACTGATAAAGTTGCTATGTCCTTACCAGTGGAAAATAGAACGGTTATCGCTGATTATATTACTGAAAAGACTAAATCTGAGGGCGAGGTGAAAGTTAACGTAGACAATAATTGGCGTCTTGCCCCTATTGAAACTAAAAAAGCATTAGATATTCGTTTTAATGCACCAGCGGAAGAAAAGGTTTTAAAATATATTAAAGAAAATGCATCAATAGAACTTGAAGAGACTGAGCAGATCAATAATGAGATTCAAGAGTATAGAATTAAACTATAAACTATTAACTATTAAAACAAAACCTGCTATTGAATTAAACTTAGATTGTCTAATTCAATAGCTGAACCTTTTTTATACTTTAAAATAATTTAAGCATACAGCCAAATTTACTCAGAGGTGAATGAACAATGACAACAAATGCACAATATAAAGATCTGGTAGCTGCAGCAAAAAAAGCGATGGAAGGCGCGTATGCCCCTTATTCTAAATTTCATGTAGGTGCTGCGCTATTAAGTATTGATGATGAAATAATCCCAGGATGTAATATAGAAAATGCATCTTATGGTTTATCTAACTGCGCAGAGAGGACGGCTATATTTAAAGCCGTTTCTGAAGGGAAAACACGCTTTAAGGCCCTTGCAGTGATTGGGAAAACTGATTTACCTATAGCCCCATGTGGCGCCTGTAGACAAGTCATCAGGGAGTTTTGCGATCCTGATATGCCCATTATTTTGGCTAATGAAAATGGTGATATGGAATTAACAAATATTGCCACTCTTCTTCCCTACTCATTTGGCCCTGAAGATCTTAATAAATAAAGTGATTATATTTGCTATGAGAATAAATCAAATGATGGTTAAATGTCTGTGCTTGTCACCACACAAAGATAAGTTAGTATCGTTCAAGTTATTAACACCTGTCTTGATGGACAACAGTAGAATTTACTATCTATATTTACACGTAATATTTGCTTTTTGGCGTTTTTTGCGGGTTTTCTTTATTGCAATCTGCTTTATCTTAACCCTGTTTAGTTCTTATTCTCTACATGCTTCACCTTTTTTATTAAATTTTGCTCCACAACAAAGAGAAATTCTTACCGATCCTCATTTTATTGAGACATTAATTAAATCAGCAGGTTCACCAGTTGTATCTAAGAGCCAAATGTTAAATGATTCACAAGAACTCACGCAAACCTTCCTTTTCCAAAAAAACAGTACTGCACCTCTTAGTTTTACGATCAATCAAAATGCATTAACCCTATCTTGGAATATACCCAAAGCAAATACTCAAGAACTCTATCAAGTCAACAGTGAAAACCAAAGAATTATGGTAAATTTGCTTAACTATCTTTTTGGCAATAGTCAGCTTATTACCCCAATGATCACAAATGAAAATAGTTCGTTCCAAACCCTAAGTGCAAATGGGTTTTGGCGGATAACTTTTATCAAAGATTACGCTCATGTTTCCGTTAAAATAATTCCTCTTTCATGAAAATATAAGTTTAAGCATGCCAAATAATTTAATTTCCCCGTCCCTAACGCCTTTGTACTTTCAAGGCCAGTGGCGACTTATCAGAGTCATTCAAGAATTCCAAGAGTCAAAAGCAATAACTCTACATTTTTTCGAAGGTTTGGCAAATTTTACTCCTGAACAAGTTCCTTTGAATAAAATAGCTCTTAATAACGATAAAATGAGTGGTAATTCTTATCGAGGTGATGATTTCTTTAAGGAGAGAACTATACATTGCGATAGCGCTACAACCGTACTCAACTATAAAGAAATGGTTCAAAATAAAGATAAAAAATTAAAATCTTCCCAATCCTATCTCTATATTTTTAGACCTGATGAAGTCATTATCGAATTTCCATTTAGTCATTTTTACGGTAAATCCTCCCAAAATTTAATAGAATTTGAACGTTTAAATTTTGACAATCCTTTGGCTAAATTTTCTTTCAGCAACGCAATAGATGAAAATCTTTACTATTCCCCTCAGCATGTTTGCAATCAAGATATTTACCGTTATATTCTTAGCTTTTTTATTTCATCTGAGTATCAATTTTTTTTGCATTCTTTTATAAATTCTTGCAAGTCAGTTCCAAAGCAATTTGCTTCAAGTTCTGATCTGCCCTTAGAGATTATTCAATCTTTTTTATCCACTAAGAGTACCGATTTTGAAGTGCCATTTCCTTATCCTCTTTTCATCCAAGATATTAAAGTCACTGGCCCTAAAAAAAATTACCGTGCAATAACTTTCTTTATTAAATTTTAACCTTATATTTTCAACATATGATCTAAAACTCCGATTTAATTTGGTTAATTAACTCTGTCTTTTGCTGGTTTAAAAGGCTTGTTAACGTTATAATATGATAAATTATGTTTAGCTGAAGATAGGAAACCAATACATGAAAGTTATCTCTTTTAATATAAATAGCATCAGAGCAAGATTACATCAGTTAGAGGCTATTATTAAAAATCATTCACCTGATATTATTGGGTTGCAGGAAACGAAAGTTCACAATGAACAGTTTCCTAAAGAAGAAATTGAAGCTATGGGATATCATGTTATTTATCATGGACAAAAAGCCCACTATGGTGTTGCTATGCTCAGCAAAAAACAACCTAAGAATATTGTTTATGGTTTTCCTACCGATACAGAAGATGCCCAAAAAAGAATGATTATGGCTGATTTTGAGACGGCATTTGGTGAAATAAGGGTGTTGAATGGCTATTTTCCACAAGGGGAAAGCCGTACCCATGAAACCAAATTTCCTATGAAAGAACAATTTTATAAGGATTTAAATACTTATCTGAATACGCATTGCAAACCGCAGCAGCATATTATTATAATGGGTGATTTTAACATCAGTCCTGAAGATAAGGATATTGGCATAGGTGAGTTGAATCGCAAACGTTGGTTAAGTGCGGGTAAATGCTCCTTCTTACCAGAAGAAAGAGAGTGGCTCGAAAACTTAAAAAAATGGGGATTAACTGACGCATATAGAACAAAATACCCTGACAAGACAGATAATTTTTCTTGGTTTGACTATCGTTCGAAAGGTTTTGAGGATAATAGAGGATTAAGAATTGATTATTTTCTTATAAGTGATTCATTAAAATCGTATTTGCATGATAGTGGGATAGATTATGATGCCCGTTCGATGGAAAAACCTTCTGATCATGCCCCTGTTTGGGTTACTTTTAATTAATATGCTACAATTAACGTTATCAATTCAGCTACAAATTTTACAAGTACACATTTATTTATAAATTAGGCCTCTAAGCAATGACAAATAATGATAAAGCGCTAAGAAATGCAGGGTTAAAAGTTACTCTGCCAAGATTAAAAATTTTGGAACTCCTTCAGCATCCTGACTTTCAACACGTCAGCGCTGAAGATCTTTATAAGAAACTCTTAGAAACCAATGATGAAATTGGTCTAGCGACTGTGTATCGTGTCTTAAATCAATTTGAAGATGCTGGTATTGTACTGAGACATAATTTTGAAGGTGGAAAATCTGTCTTTGAACTGACTCAACAATCACATCACGACCATCTTATATGTCTTGATTGTGGCAAAGTGACTGAATTTAGAGACAGAGAGATAGAGACCCTACAAAAAGCGATTGGCGATAAGCACGAGATAGCTTTATCAAATCACAGTATGTATCTTTATGGGCATTGTCAAAAAACTGAATGTGACGGTAAAAATCAAGAGTAACAAAAAAATGAGTGATATTTTAAAAAAAATTTTAGGCGACATAGACAGTGATACTATCACAGTTGATGAAGTTAAAGAAAAAATACCTACCCCTCCTGGTAAGTATGATGTCATTTTACTCAATGATGACTTTACCCCTATGGACTTTGTCATAGATGTTTTAATGCATTTTTTTCATCATCCAGAAGAAACAGCCATTAATTTAATGCTTAAAGTCCATAATGAGGGATCAGCTGTGTGTGGTACATACACTGCTGAAATTGCCGAATCTAAAGTACTTCAAGTCAATCAGTATGCTAAAAGTCATGAACATCCTTTAAAATGTGACTTGCAAAAACATCTCTAATTCATTTTCAGAACAACATATTTTTAGTGCAGCATTAACCCAGATGGGAACAATCCCTCCCATGATAGATAAGGATTATTCATGTTAAATAAAGCCCTAGAATTAACTCTTAATGAAGCGTTTGCTAAAGCTCAGGAGTGGAATCATGAATTCGTTACAGTAGAACATCTTTTGTTAGCTTTGCTTGAAAATCCTGATGCGCATCCTGCTCTTGAAGCCTGTAAGTTAAACTTTGCGTATATGAGAGAAGATTTAACTTCTTTCATTTTACAAACCACACCAACAATCAAGCCAGATGATGAGTCTCATGAACTTCAGCCAACGCTAAGTTTCCAAAGAGTGATCCAGCGCGCGGTATTCCACGTCCAATCTTCTGGTAATAAAGAAGTAACGGGTGCCGATGTTGTTATTGCTTTGTTTAGTGAGCAAGAGTCACATGCGGTTTACTTACTTAAAAAATATGAGTTATCTCGCTTAGATATTGTTAATTATATTGCCCATGGTATGAGTAAATCTGAAAATACACCGAGTGAGAATACTGAGGAGCAAAGTTCCATCAATCCTGAAGATAAGATGGATAACTACTGTGTAAATCTTAATGAATCAGCTAGGCAAGGTACAATAGATCCTCTAATTGGTAGAACTGAAGAGCTATCAAGAACCATTCAGGTTTTGTGTCGTCGTAGAAAAAACAATCCATTGCTTGTAGGAGAGTCAGGTGTAGGTAAAACAGCAATAGCTGAGGGGTTGGCCTTAGCCATCATCAAAGGAAATGTACCGGACATAATAAAAAACGCTGTCATATATAGTCTAGATATAGGTGCCCTTTTAGCTGGTACTAAATTTAGAGGCGATTTTGAAAAACGTTTTAAAGCTTTAATAAAACAACTAACAGATGAGACAAATAGCATACTTTTTATTGATGAAATACATACTATTATAGGAGCTGGTGCTTCATCTGGTGGTCAAGTTGACGTTGCAAATTTATTAAAACCCGCATTATCTAGCGGAAAAATTCGCGTAATGGGATCGACGACTTACAAAGAATTTAGCTCCATATTTGAAAAAGAACAAGCACTTACTCGCCGTTTTCAAAAAATTGATATATTAGAACCTTCTAAAGAAGATGCATTAAAAATCCTAAAAGGCTTGAAGACTAAATATGAGCTTCATCACGAAGTTAAATATTCGCCACAATCTCTTCAGGCTGCTGTCGATTTATCTATAAAATATTTAAATGACAGACATTTGCCTGATAAAGCAATTGATTTAATTGATGAAGCTGGAGCAAAAAATAGATTACTGGCTGCTAAAAGTCGTAAAAAGACACTCGGTGTTGCCGAAATGGAATCCGTCGTTGCACTTCTTGCTCGTATCCCTGAAAAAACAGTTTCTTCCGATGACAAGTCACTTTTACAAGCGCTACCTGATAGGCTGAAAATGTTAGTTTTTGGTCAAGATGATGCCATTAATGTACTTACCGATGCGATTTTAATGAATCGTTCTGGACTTGGTTTTGAGAATAAACCTGTCGGTTCATTTTTATTCGCTGGACCTACAGGCGTAGGTAAAACAGAAGTTACAGTGCAACTTGCTAAAGGTTTAAATGTTGAGCTTTTACGATTTGATATGTCTGAATATATGGAAAAACATGCTGTCAGTAGGCTCATAGGCGCTCCTCCTGGTTATGTGGGTTATGAACAAGGTGGGCTCTTAACAGATGCTGTTATTAAGCACCCTTATTGTGTCGTACTACTAGATGAAATTGAAAAAGCTCACCCTGATGTTTATAACATATTGCTTCAAGTTATGGATAATGGCACATTGACAGACAATAATGGTCGTAAAGCAGATTTTAGAAATGTTATTTTAGTAATGACGACTAATGCAGGCGTCCGTGAAACTGAAAAAAGTAGCATAGGATTAATTCATCAAAAATCGCCAAGTGATGGCCTTGAAGAGATCAAAAAAGTATTTACACCTGAGTTTAGAAATCGTCTTGATAATGTTATTTGGTTTAATCATCTCTCAACAGATATTATTAGCCAAGTCGTTGATAAATTTATTGTTGAATTACAGGCCCAACTTGATACCAAGTCAATTTCACTTGAAGTTGATGTTAAAGCTCGCGCTTGGCTTGCTGAAAAAGGTTATGATAAGTCTATGGGCGCTAGACCTATGGCTCGAATGGTTCAGGAATATCTTAAAAAGCCTTTATCTAAGGAGATTTTATTTGGTAAGTTACAAAAAGGCGGTGGAGTAAAAGTAACAACAAATAAAGAAAAGTCTAATTTATCTTTCAGTTTTGAAAAACTCAATCCTTCTCATTTCTCGATGGAAGATACATTAGAAAATTTAGACAGCTAATTATTCCAATTGACTATCTTAATTAGTTATATTTGTTTTAAGGTTAAAATATCTTTAAACACATATTTTAACCAATTCGACTTTTATTTTTATCATCGAGAAAATCACATGATCACTTTATATCAAATTAAACCTAAGTTTGTTGAACTATTACGTCCCATTGCAAGTCTAATTGTATCAAGGGGCATCACAGCGAACCAAGTGACTTTAGCAGCATTAATAGGTTCAATTTTGGTTGGATTAGTTTTGTTTTTTGTTCTTAAAATCTCCACACTGTTTATGCTCGTTATCCCAGTTTGGATGTTTTTAAGAATGGCGTTAAATGCTATAGATGGAATTATCGCCAAAGAGCATAATCAAAAAACGCCTCTCGGTGGCTATTTAAATGAATTAGCTGATGTTGTGTCAGATGTTTTTTTATTTTTACCTTTTTCTTTAATTTCACCGTTTTCTGTTTACAGTATTGGTTTAGTTATTGTTTTAAGTATCATATCTGAGTTTTCAGGTGTACTATCACATGCCATTAATATCCCTAGACGTTATGATGGCCCTATGGGTAAAAGTGATAGAGCATTAGTTTTTGGGGTGCTTGCTATTTGGATTGCATTTGTTCCTGCTTTACCTGCTTTTATGGCTTTTGCACCTTGGGTTATTGCTACTTTAATTTTAATTAACTGCTACAGTCGTATAAATAAAGCTCTTATAGAATATGCGAGTAAATAAACTGATTAATTTCCATTTCATTTATACTGATAATATTTTAGGGATTTTCACCGGAACATAATTTTTGTTTCTATTTGTTTATACATCGTCTATTTATTTAATAACAAAGCTGCATTAATAGTGAAAAACTTTACAAGCTTTGTATTATTCATTGATTATAAAATAATTACTCAAGCTATTCATATGATAATTTTTTAAGTTTTTTATTCAGAATGCTACTTATCTATTAAATACATGAAAATCTTTATCTAATTCAAAATCAAACATGTTATATAAAGTTTAAGCTAATAGATTGGCTCTATGCGTTTATAAAGTAATATTTTGGATGTTATCCTTTTTTTAAATTTTAATCTCTCAAATAACAGTAATAACACGATAAAACATCCATTTATTTCCTCCTTATCTTCTAAATTCTGCTTAATATCAACCTGATGAGGATATTTTTCTAAAACTGACTATTACAGGGATTTTTCAATAAATACCCCATCCTTTTTTTCACTTATATATTGCCTTTTCCCTCTAAGAACGGCTTTTTGATAAATAACTGATTTATCAATCATTTTTGTCGTACTCCCCTCTTTAACAAACAATTTAATAAGTTTATTCTTTTGCTGAGGGATGAAATTAGTGCGATTTTATTGAGGTTCTGTCCTAACAATATAGTTTCCTATTTTTAATATATTTTACGCTAATAATGACTACAGTGAAATCATACTACTATACCTTTTATCATATTAGGATGCACATGTAGTTGCCCCTGTTTTATTTGCAAGCAGTGTAATAACATTTTTGCCTTATGTATTTTAAAAAAACATAAAAAATAAAGGCTCAACATAATGATGTTGAGCCTTTATAACTTCATTAGAGATTAATAATGTCCTTTTAAATCACAGCTATACCTTGCTGAATCCAGACTTGTGCATCATCAGTTGCATGAACATAAACATTATATGTTTCGCCCCTAAATTGCTGTGCGCCTAAGGTTGACCACTCAGTATCAGACAAAACAAGATCAACAGTATCCGTTCTGCCACCTTGGATAACCAGTAAATGGTCATCATTTGGTGTCATAGCCAAGACATCTTCAATTCTAAGAGATAAGGTATTTGAGTAAGCGTCATTTAGATGTAAATAATCTATTGAATTGACCTTATTACTGATCAAAGAGAGATCTAAATCATCAAAGCTATTCCAGATTAATGTGTCATTGCCCTCACCGCCCTCAACAAAACTAAAGTCAGTGTTATAAATAATGATGTAATCATTACCTTTACCAGCATTAAATGATATAGCTCCATTTTTGCCGTCTAAAGTATTAACGCCATCGTTACCTTCTAAGGCACCTGTACCATCTTCATAACTTGCATTAATAGGATAAATATTATTATCACCTTTACCACGAATCGAACCGTCGGCATTAACAATAACAGAATAAATATCACCCTTGAGATTATCATACCAAGTTTTTGAAGTGTCAGAAGCACTACTCCAAGTAATAATATAACCGCCATCAGCAAGACCAGACACTTTTGGCATCATGTCTAAGTTTGCATCACTGTTAGTTGAAACAAGTGTTTCACCACCTAATTGGTTACCTGCTGCATCAAATGCTTGAGAGTAAACATTAGCTTTTTTATCACTTGTAAACTTAGTCCATGTCACAACATAGCCTCCATGTGCAAGTGTTGCCATGGAATACATTGCTCTTGGTGCATCAAAACCTACCCCATTAACACCATCAGTAGTTGTGTTAACTCTTTTTTCTACCGTGTCTAAAGCAACCATCTGGTTATTATTGTCTAACTTGTAACGCTTAGTGTAGATATTAAAATCATCCATTGTTCCATCATTACCTGATAGAGATGTATGATTTGATGCCCAAAGCACTACAAAAGTACCATCTTTAAGAGCAATAATTTCTGGTGCTATTTGATAGAATTTATTATTTTGCGTAACTAATATATCCTGTCCAACCGCTTGTCCAGTCTTAAAGTTGATAACTCTCATATAGATATCACTATTGCGAGTATTACTTTCAAGTGATCTGTCTTTGTTCGTCATGTAAGTCATGACCATAAAATCCCCACCAACATTAGCAACTGAAAGACCCTCTGTCGTTGCTTTGTATTTAACCGTAGATGAACTACCCGTTGCATAACCATTTTGATCAAATAGCATTGCATTATAACCGTTACCTTGGTTGCTACCTGTAGTTATTTTTACAGGATCACTGTCCAGAGTACTACCATCTTGTCTATATCTTTGCATATATATATTGTAGTTATTGGTTTCACCACTTACAAAGAACAATGCGTAGTCCCCATTATCCATTTGAACATAATTTTGGTTAAGTTCATGTTTCAACGTATTATTTGTAGCCGTTCTGGATAATAGATTCCCTTGAGCATCAAATTTTGCTAGATATGGGTACTCAGTATATCTTTCATAGAAAACAACAAATGAACCATCTCTATTAAAATGCACATCATATTGATGTTCATGATTTAAACCAAATCTATTTGCATGTCCTTCAGCGTTGGATCCACCTGATGCAGCATTTGCTATGATGACTTCATTCCCAATTTTAACGCCAGTTTGTGAGTATCTTTGAGCAAATAAATCATAGTTAGCAGAAGATACTTCTCTTGCATAGAATAACCAATAGCTACCATCCGGCATTGCATAAGTTTGTGATGCCTTATCATCTAATGGATTACTATAAGTCAGTTCAGTCACTGGTTTGTATATAGTAAAGCTTTCACTACTACCTGTTTGCTCTCCTTTACCATCTGCTGTCTTCGTTGATGATGTGATTGTATACGTTCCTCTATCTAAAGACAGTCCTTTTGAAGTCCATGCCTCTTCTGGGATCCTCCAGCTACTGTTCGCTTTATCAACCACAATACCGCCACCTGAGTTACTGGTGAAGGTGGCAACCACAGCACCTCTAGAGTCTTTAATCGTAACCGTTATCACATCACCAGGTCCGACATTACCACGACCAATGAAG
>NZ_JBHLXE010000111.1:0-91733 GCF_042432445.1 Thorsellia kenyensis
CTTTTCGACCCTCAATTAATCCCATGCGACTGACAGCGGGTATGCACTTATTATACGAATCCACGATTCATTAATTCGTAGCTGAGTTAATTTGCCTTTTGAATAAGCTGTTGGTGAATTTTCAATAAAACATTCAATCTTTTGCGAATCAAACAAAATTTTTCTTCTATGAATGTGGCATGCTCTCTTTCCCAAGCTGGTACCCCACTTGTTAGGCCAAAAGAATAGCTCATCTTTTTTTTATTCATTTTCAAGGGGATAATTAAAGCTTTTTTTTTGATTTCCTTAACTGAAAAATATTGTAAAAACCATTCTATAGTAAATCCTTTTTTCTTAATCGCTATTTTAACGAAAAGCATGACCTCATTGCTTTGAATATTGCTATCGTGTTGGTCACTTTTTAGTGAGCTGTATCTTAAAATAAGATGATCATTGACTAAATAGTTCGCTTGACTCAGAAGCCATTTTATTTCATCATCTATACGTACATTGAGTTCTTCAAGAAATAAGCGCTCATAACCTCGCATTTTGTCTTTAAATACTTTTTCCTTAGAGTTTTCAAATAGACATTCATCCTTTAATTGGGGCATCTTACAATCCTTGTTAACATATCAATATCTTACTTGTTTACTTGTTTACTTGCTAATGTTAATCGATTTATTGCAATTAGCCTGTTTATTTGATTACGTAATACCGAAAATCTATTTTCAAGATCTAAAGCCTCCCTCACCTCCCATGTCTTAGGTCGATTCGCTTTTTTAAAACTAAAGCGTAAATCCTTTTTATTAAATTTCATTCGTTTCTTAAATACTCGCCATTGACCATTAATTTTCATAAAATTATTTTGGTACCATTCAATGGCAAAACTGTGTTTATTTTCGCGTATTACAATCGTTAATGTACCCCATTCATGCATAGTTTTATTTTTTCTAATGATTTCATTTAAAGAGTTATACTCAGCAGTTAAATTCTGAGCTTCTTCTCTTAACCAATCCATTTGCTCCTTAATTCGTTGATTGATAATATCGTGAAGGTCATTTTTTTTAGCTTGTATTTGACGGTTAAATTCACTGACGCTAATGGCGCGCTTTAGTGCAATTTCCCATTGAGAATCTTCCTGTGATTTCATAACTCTCCTTATTGTTACTCTTACTTAAACAAATACTATTCTAAAATGATTCAAAGTGAGCAAATAGGCATAACTTTGTTGAAAATAGTATCACAATCTTTGGCTATGCATCGATATACAGAAAACAGTCATTCATATTGCATCAAAAGCGCAGCCAAGATTTTCTTATTTCACTATCAATAATAGGATTTAATATTAAGGAGTATAGCTTAATTTATTTGATTTTATGTATTTTAAGGAAAACCTTTCCTCTTTCTTAGCCTAACTGAAAATCCTTCAAGTTGCAGGATTGAGTATTATTAAGAAACGATTGTGTGGGTTTTAAATAATGTCAGAACCTGCATCATAATTTCTATTGGATAGAGTAATCAGACTTGATTTTTGATTTATTCTCTAGAGTTCATTTTTCTAAATTCATTTTCTTTTGTTAATTTTCTTTTGTTAATTTTCTGAACTTAAGAAACCAATTGAGGTCTTCAAGCTTTGAGCCTTGTAATGTGAATGATTAATGAGCTTATAGTATTCGGAGCTTGTCAAGATAGTGGTTAGCAGAACGAATGTCGGTGAGAAAAGGTAGGGACTAAATCAACCCTATCTGCAGTGTTTAAAAAGTATGATAGTAAGTGACGAGATAAAGGCGCAATAAATTACGCTAGAGTAGGAATAACCTTTTGAATTAAAAAACACTGTTTTTTAAGACTTTTAAAGGTAAGAAAGAGTAAAAAGTAAAATTCTGCTTTAGATTGTAATATTCATTTTCCCTTTTTCACTCAAATTTTGCGCTGTCAATTTAAGAACCACTGTTTGATCAGCATATGATATATTCATAATTTGTTTAACTGTATAGCACATCTATATTGAACAATTAATTTAGTAGATAGATACTTTTTCCAGCTGAAATAAAATTAGCGAGTGTTTTTCAGATCCATTTGTTAATTTATTGAAATGTATTCACATTGTGGGGATTATTCCGATGCGTTAGGGGGAGGGAGAATTAGTGATAAAAGCGGCCTATTGATGTGTACTGTGTGAATGAACTATGAAAAAGTACTAACCTTATACCGTTCCAAAACTGTTACGCTAGTTTATTCTTGAATAATTTTACTTATTTGAATATCAGCGTTTGTAATAACACGAAAAGTAACGCGTCTAGATTTGTCAGAATCTTCTTTGCCCTCTTCATCAACAATGGGCTTACTAGATGATAACCCAACTGCAGCAACGTGGCTTCTTATCCAATCCTTTTGGCCTTCTAACGATTCTAATGATTGAATATATGAGAGTACAGATCGGGTCCTTGCCTGTGATAATTCCATATTGTAAAAGTAGGCTTCATCCACACTGGTCATTTCTCCCCATTGACTACTGGTGTGCCCCTCAATACGAACTTCTTTTATTGACTCTTTAAATTTATCCAATACTGCCATATAGCGTGGAAAGAAATCCCTAAGCATAGTTTGAAAACTTTCAGATAACTCATATGAGCCTTTAGAAAATAAAATGTCTGGAGATTTAAATTCAAACGCTAAAGTGTCCTTATCTATCTGGGCATTCCATGCATTCAATTCTTTAGAGAACTCCAGTAAAAGTGCATCATATATGGCAACTTGATTCTGTTGATATGCTACTGCGATGGATTTTATTTTATCACGTTCAATAAGCGCATGGCGCATTAATGCAATACTAATAAATAAAAATACCACCATTAACCCTGTCATTAAATCAGATACACTGATCCATTGTTCTGATGCATCCTGTTTTTTTTTAGTTTTATGTTCGCCGAAAATTTTTTTCATGATATGTTATTTTAATGAGATTGATTATCTTTCAAATGCCCTAATACTTTTTCTGTTTGGGTAATTAATACATCGCCCATAGTAATTTGTGTAGCCGCGATGTCTTGAAGCACTACTTCAAGCGATGATTCAAATTTATTGATAAAGGCTTTAGTTGATTCATCAAAAGATTCAATTTGCATATTAATTGCTTCAAGCGTAACTTCTATTACTTTTTTGACTTGTTCTTCCACCTGATTTTGCATATTAAGTGTATGAATCAATAATGCATCACTGATACTATTTTGGTTACCTTCAAAACTTTCTAATACCGATTTATGTGTATTATGCAACTCTTTCAATACATCATTCATTATTTTTTCAAATGTCATAAATTGAACATTCATCGCTTCAGTGGTTCTATCCACATTATGCTTTGTTTGATCGTTGATACGATTTAAAATCAGATCGGTATTATCTAAAATAGAATCTGTCATTTCATTCTGAGAAGTTGAAAAAGTTTCCATCACATTTTTAACTGAGTCGCTGAATTTATCAACCATCTCATGCATTCTTCTATCAAAATGGATATGAACATTTTTAGCGCTTTGACTTGCCTGCATTAAACTTTCGGCGATTACCTTATTAGATTCAGTTAAGTGGTTTGCACTTTGAGTTAATGATTGGTTTAGTTGACTAGCGCCGTTTGCAAGTTGCGATGTCACTTCCTCTATTTTACTCTGAATGATAGGCACTGCTTCAACGGCTTTTTCACGCATCAAAGCAAATGCTGCTAGATGCCTATTTAGCTCATTAATTTGATGTTGATTAACATGCAAAACTTCTTCCAAGGATTTTGATATCCCAAACACCTTTTGCATTGACTCAACCACTTTCTCAGATGTTTTTGACATGTGGCCTGCACTTAAAGAGTTTTGCTTATGTAACTCAATTAAACGGTTCATTTCATCTAAGTGATTATCCTGCCAATCTACCAATTTAAAAACTGCTTCATTTAATTTTTTAAAATTAGCACCAAACTGATCGGTAAGATTTTGGTTAAAATCTTCAATAACTGATTTTAATGCTTCAATAATCGTTTCAGTTGCTGATTTTGATAAAATATTGATAAATTCATCTAATTTTAGCCATAAAGCTTGCTCAAATTTTTCATATCGCTGAGTTTGACTTGTTTGGAATTTATGATTCTCTTCTCGTAATTTAGCAATCTCTCCAATCAATGAACGTCCTTGCTCATCTTGAAATGAAGTTTCTATTTTTTTTAACGATGTGCTTTGTGACTTTAAAATTTCATAAATATGGGCAGGTGTAATGTCTTCTTGAGTAACTGTCGTCAAATCATCATCTGTTTTGCCTTCGAAAAAAGTCACTAACGTCTTAAATACCATCGATAAAATTAAGCCTATTAAACTGGTGACAAACGCAGTTTTTAGACCCGAAAGCAAAGTTTCAATACTTTCATCAATGGTTTCTGGGTCAAATTCTAATAAACCGAAAAAAATCCCAAGAAACGTTCCAAAAATACCAATAGATGTCAATAGTGACGGGGTATAATCAACAAAACCTGATAATTTTTTTCTTATCAAACAGAGGAAAGAAAAAATAAAAATAAAGGTCATTACAAGAAAGAAGGATAAGTTAATACTGTTTTCTAAAATTAAATTCAAGATTATTGCCATGGCATTTTCTCTACTGATGCGACTGATGATTATGCTAGACTATAAATGCAATTAACCTATTAAAGTGGTAAGTTTTACACCTAAGCGAGGCATTTATTGCAATTTGTTAATTGGCATTATAACACTCGCACGGGGCATTTCATACGCCAAAAATTAAAAATCAACGGTCGCTTTAAAATTACTTTGACATCCGCGCTTATCATTAAAAATCATTCACCGCCTGATAATTAAGGCTCTACAGGCGCTCCACCCGGATGCTTCCCCCCATTAATTTGAGGTGTATATCGACAAACTTATCCAAGAGAAGTTTGTTTTAAATGAAATGAATTCATCTCTATCATGGGTAAACCCTGAAAATGTTTCAGCCTTGAAACATTTTTATAGGTGACTGTATTAAAGACACTGCTGCAATAAAGCCACTTTGAATAAAAAGTGACGTCACTGGCTTTTGTTTTTGAGTTTGACTTTGACTTTGGGCTCGAGCTTAGGCTATACGTTTAACTTCAGGTTTTCTCTATACTTCATAAACGACATTTCTTTACGTGTTTTTTTCGTTTTGCTGGCAATAAATTAACCTTACGAATCAAATTATGAACGATAATTATACAACCTATCTTGAAGGATAATCCTACAAGATATTAACCGTTCTGAATCTATAATTATCAATTTTTAAAGGAAAATTTTATGTATAGGAATCCTCATATCCTCAAATTCAATCACCACTTATTACTGTCGATGAAGATAGTGGCTGATAGCAATTTAGAAGAATGCATCATCAGGTTTAAACTCACTAGAGAATTTGCCACCGCAATAAAGAATCTCTCTTTGTTAGATTGGATACAATTACTAGAGCAAGAAGATATGATTTTTATTTCATGTGATCTTGACCCAAAGCAAGTTAAAAGGAGGCTTATCCACCCCGATTGCTCCTTATTTCGCCTTGAACAGATCCTTGGAAAATAAAAATATTTTCACTAACAAGCTTAAATGCTTAACTCATTTTACAGTTAACTATTCTTTAATATGGAGTCACTATGGATAACAACCAAATCATCTTTGAGCTTAACTACCACTATATTTGGCTTATAAAAAAATTAGGAAACCTAGATTTCAATAAAGCCTGCAAACAGTTACTTATTGAGCCTGAACTTCTAAAGATAATTGTATCTTTAACTACAGAAGAGCTTAATCTTTTGTGTCTAAGCGAAAAAACCATCTTTTCTTGGGAACTCAATCTCATACAACTCAATAATTTGTTTTTAAAGAGTCCCTATTTACCAGAACAACAATTCATTTTAAACAATTAGAAAAAACAAGGCATCAAGGATGACAAAAATTCAAGTTTATGAAAAACGCTTTGAAGCATTAACACTGTTAAGATTAGGCTTATCAGTCAGCATCGTTTCTAAATGCTCAGAGCTTCCTCCCTCTTTTGTAAGGGAAATGCATAAAAAACTTTTTTTAACTGCATCAAGGTCTGGTCCCTTAAAAGAAGTGAATGGGATATTAAAAAATACCCGAGTGATGATTCAAGCATCTATAATATTAAAAAATTATATTTCCATCGGAAATAACATATTTAAAGAAGTAGACATTGATGCGCTCATCAAAGCTTATGATATTTATTCTGACTGTTTCTATCGAAGTCAATTAGATAAGGATAACTTATGGCAATCTATCTCACTGAATCATGCATGGCAACTTTGCCGCGGTCTTATATCCAAAGAAATTAAATTGAGAGTTTGTCCTAAGGGATGTACTTATATTGAGTCAAACAATCAAAATTTAAAATTGCAATGCCAACTGTGTTATCTGATTAAAATAGAGTTAGGAAGGATAAAAAAACGCAAAAGAAAAAGGAGATTAAAATTGGCTGAATAAAGCACAGCCGACATAAACTAAGCTCAATTCAGCAAACAATAATAACAATTGGGCTTAGTTACCTACTATTTTAGCGGTAATTTTATGTATAAATGGGGCTAAAATAATTACGATGGTGAAAGCCGCAGGCCAAGCGAACATAAAAGATCTCATCCATGTTTTAAAATAATGACTTTCAAAGCCAATATTTACAAAAGTCACCCAGCCACTCATAAAAAATGCCATACACATTGACATTAAAAAACTAAACACAAGCCTTGTTAGTAGCTGCTTATTCATCAAAAACTCCTTTAATTTTTATTGTTTGTCAGTATTAAATTCCACCAGTTGAATTTACATATAGTGATGTGTTTTTATAAATACACGTATAGAAAGATACGAAGGTTGTCTTAATCTATAAATAAAGATGATCGCTAATTGTTCTTTCTCGCAGGGTTCTTTGACAAAAGACGCATAAAACGTCAGTAAACTGGCCTTTTATATTCAAGCATTGACAATGTGCGGATATTAGCAGAAATCAATTTGAATTACATCTAAGATAATATACGTCTGAGGCTCATTCACCTTTTTTTATTCTATTTTTTACATCAATCTTTGGAATTCAATGCCCTTAGAGGAATTAGCTCATTTTTAGCAAAATCTCCAGCCAATGAGGCATTAAATAGCCTACTTATTTCATCATCTACTTTTTGAATGGAAGCTCCATCATAAGCCCCTCTCTCTTCAATAAGCTGTTGACGCAAATTTTGTATTTCCTCCTTTTTCATCAAGTTATCATCTGAGAGCAACAATCGATTTGCCAGACTTTCCGTAAAGGAATAAGCAAAGATTTTACTTTGTATAGGCGATAGTCCCATATTTATGCCCTCTTGATAAGCCTCAAGTTTAAAATCTTCTCGATATTTATCCAAATATTCATTCATTTTATTTTCCATGACAGCCCCTTTAACTCCGGCAATTATCGCCTCAGTTTTTGCGCCAAAGCCAATACTCTCAAGATTAGAAGAATCCTGATTGAATGAGTTTTTGTACGCTGCTAATGGATTTTTGAACTCTTTACCTGCATTATAAGCTGCTTTAAATCCATTAAAACTCGCTTCTGTTGCTACGGATGCTCTGTGCAAAAAACCACGTTCTGAAGGTTCATTAAGAGCCCTATCTCGATATTTTTTATAATCCTCAGCTACATAAGTCGACGCATTCATCAATGCTTTTGCATAATTTGAGGGCGTTTTTTTCATGTCCTGGATTACGTTAAAAAATCGAGCTGCATTTTGTGACGATAAAGCAGGATTATTTATTTCAGTCTCCCACATTTTTGTTTTTTTTTCTTGGAATTGACTATCTTGTTCTTGATAAAATTGACGGGAATTATCTTTATGTTGATTATCGTTGTTGATTGAATTATTTTGAAATGCCTCTCTTTTTTGTGAGAATTCTTCTTTTTTTTCCTCCAAAAACGCTTGATTAAAAGGTGATTGAATAGTCTTTAATTGGGATTCTGCTTTTTGTGCCATCGCATCAAATTGCCTAACTTCTTTAGTGCCATGATAATTTTGGTCTTCAAATGCAGGTATGGGTGAATGCGTAGCTAAAGCCATAAGCTGATGCGCTGCATTTTTATCATTATTGCGTTCACCAATGTGTGAATTTGTTGATTGAGATAACGCTTCAAAAGAGGCTGCAAAATAGGCCTGTTCATCATCGGTAAGGAGATTTTGGTAAATGGGTAGTAGTTCTCGCATACGATTCGCGGCTTGAGGATGTTCATTCATGTAACCATCTAAATAGCTAATTAACGCTGTATTATTCATGGCTTGTTTACTTAATGTTAGCCCATCTGTGTGTTTTTGCGATTTAAATGCATGATTAGCTTGTTTAATCGAACTATATTTGTTGGATGCTGAGTTCATACGCTCTGCAGCCTTTAATAAGATGTTTTGTTGATTAGTTGCAAAACTGGAAGTGACACCTTCAGAGGATTGTTGGATCAGATCTTGGCTGAGCGTATTTAAGTACTCTGCTCTTAATGCCTCATTTTCTGATAGTTTTTGCAAGTCAGAGGTGAATGATTGACTTGATTGATTCTGTTGTGCGCTGGTGGTAGAAGTTGCCTTGGAAGAAATATCTCCATTTACATTAAATCCTAATTTGTTTTTAGTCACTAACGATAAAGGATTAACTTTTTCACTGTTACCTAAAGCGCTATTTTTAACGCCACCCTGACCTATAGAAATCCCCCCTGCTAGCACCCCACTGACCAATCCTTGGACTGCAGCCTGACTTTCCTGTCCAAAACCATATCTTTTACTCATATCTTGCGCTATTTCTTGGACAATACCATGACTCCTACCATAAGCATTACTCATTGACTCGCCAAAGGAACTTAACGATTGATAAGAGAGAGATTCACCTATATTTTGACTCACAGAGTGCCCAAGTTGCTCTGAAAACCTTGTTGTTGCTTGAATACTATCTTCTTTGGCGGCCGATTCAATATAATTGATTCCACTGTCAGATGTAAACTGACTCAACAGCTGGGCACTCCCTGTTTTAGCCATGCCACTCAATTCGCTGGCTTGATATAAAGAAGCATGAGAAGCAACAGGGGATATTTGATTCAGATCAGGTGCAATCATTTTTTCGTTGAGAGTATCGCTAGACTGAAGTCTCCCTGCCAAATGTGTGGCTGATATTGATGTTCCATAAACAAGCATTAACGAAATAGCAGGAACACTTGATGCCAACATACCGCCAGTAGAAAGCCAGGTTTGTAATAAACCATCTAAGTGCTGCAATCCTGTAAATGAAGAAACTTGCAAACCGTTTATTGTAGATAATTGGGACATCTGTTGATTAATACTGGAATGAATATATAAATTTATAATCGCGAGTAGGGGCAGCCATAATTGAATCCATAACAAAATCAGCAAATATTTACCCACCATTTTAAGGCCTATTACCCCAAGACATAGAACAAACCCCATAATAGGTGTGATTGCAAAGATAAAACCCTCAAAAAAAGTCATCATCGGGCGGACTATATTTAAGAAAAGTGTTTGCTCTGCAGACCACTGAGTATTGCGTTGCAATATGGCCAAATTGACCATAGCAGCGGCGTTAAATGCTTGTTCATCTTGATATTTCTCTACAACAGCGTCCTCATATATTGGTAACAATACTGCACCAGCAATATACATTTGCAAGGAGGTGCTGTCTTGCCCCAATTGATTGAGTGCCTCCCGCAGTATTCTTTCTTGTGATTCTGTTACACTTCCTCTGTTAGCAACATTAAGTAATTCTCTGAGTCTTGGGATAAATTGAGATTGGGTCATATTTTTTAGTTCATGGTAGGCTTGCTGACAATCCAGAGCTAATTCTTTTCCTTTGACATAAATTAATGTGCCATAGACAGAGGATTCAAATCTTAATGCTTCAATGACATCCGGATGGCTTTGCAGATAGTGTTTATCTATCTGTCCAATATCAATTCCTATAAGTGTGCACTCTTTAATGTAGTTTTTCCATGAATCTAACATCTCTGTTCCATCCATTTGACCAAGCTTTGCTAAGACTTGATTATTCATAAATTGTTGTCTTACTTTTGCTAGTGCCTCTAAGGTAGAAGCAAAGCCGTAATCAGTCATAGCGGGGGTTGCAAAAGCTTGTTCAAATAATTTTGTAAGCCCTCCCCCCACTTTAGAAATAATAGCGCCTGCTGCACCTACTCCCATAGGTACGTTATCAATTACCCTCGCCTCTGCTGTATACTTATCATTAATAATCACCGTTGTTCTGGCACCAAATGTTAAAGAAAACACTAACCATGCAACAAATAATTGTTTAAAATCTATTCCACTATTAATATTCAAAATCGCCTGAAAACCTAATAATAGCACCCCTATAACTAGCCCTATTTTTCCCAGCGTCATAAAGTCACTGAGTTGTGTTACGAGGGCTACGGCTTGTAAAATTTTGGCCAAAAAAGCACCGTCACCAATCGAATCGACTTCCCACATAATCGGACAACCTATTGATGACTCAAGTCTAAATAATTAGATCTTTGCAATAATTGTAAGAGTTGATTATAGTGAGCGATTATTTCTTGCTCTGAGCCATATCTTATAATTAACGCTTGATATTGCCGATTAACATCTTCTCTTATATTGTTCAGTTCTTGTCGCATGATTAAGCTATGGCTATGATCATCGATTGACAACGTATATAGGACTGTTTTTAGCATACTGTCAACCATAATTCTGGCCATATCTAAGGCAATAAATGGCGCTGCTCTTGCACTAAACCCCCTTGCTGCACTCTCATTTAATGCACTAAGTGTTCTTACCATTGAGCCTATATGGCCTGGCATTATAGATAAGAGTGCAATCTCTTCTTCGTTTAATGACCCTAGATTTTTAGCATACTTTGTAATTATTCCGTACGATTCACCATTACCAAGTAACATTTCAGCTACCCTTTGTGAAAGGCCAATGAGTGACATTTTGACTAACTGTGGATTTAAACATCCATTTTCAATATGGTCATCACAAGCATACTGTTGAACTTCTCCACCAAGCAGCAAATCTTCAAGCGTGATTAATTGACCTGGAAGTTTAGTCATAGAAAAACTTTGTCCTTTGTCTAACTTGTCTTGAACTAGCTCGCCTACAATCAAGGATCCTGTCAAAGACATTATGGATTCCAGTAACTTTTCATCCCCTGTTATAAACCACTCGTCAACAGCATGCTTTTTTAATGCCCTCCAAACCAAATTCCCTTGAATGAATGCCTTAACTTCTTTAGGCGCAATATCAAGAAGGTTTTCATAAGGGCTCTTACCTTGAGAAGTCGACCAATTGGTAAAAATATCCCCGCTCCCACTTATCATCCCCATCAAACTTGCTTCATTCTGCCCTTTTGCCTGCAATGCACTCAGAGAATCATTAACCACTCCTTGCGCTAGTTGACAGGAATTACCAAAATATTCATTGAGTTGTTGCACCTTTTTTTGAAGAGTTTCGATATGCTGACTACATTTTTCACACATAGAACTTAAGGCCAGCTGGAATGCATATCCCTTTGCATTTGAAGCCACTGAACGAAGCAACTGAATAAATTGATCGGCATTTATAAAAGAGAGGCTCCCTGCATACATATCTAAGCCAGCACATCCAGCCTCCATAGAAGGGGGAACAAAAGAGAGTAGTGATTCATCCATGATTTTATTTCTTACAACAATACTGCCGCCACTTATTACTCCTCTTCGTTGAGTTTCATAAACCCCTGGTTGAGTTGTATTAGTCATAGAACCTAACAGTCTTTCCATTTCGCTTTGCATACTGCCATGAACTGACAGGGAAAAATTGCCTAGGCACATTAATAGTATCAGTATTACTGATAAATATTTGAGCCGATAAGTTAAAGTCTTAAATGAGTTATTTTTATTTTGTCCTCCCAAAAATGCTATGGAAATAGGCATAAATAAATTCCTTTTTATCATATTAAATTACCTCTTTTTTCCACTGACGAGTGGTAAGTCTGATTAATATATTGGTGCTTAATTGGCATGTAGAATGCTTTGTGAAACTGGTAAATTAAGTGCTCTTGTTGCCTCATACTCCTCTTGTGTAATTAAATTCACACTCAATGCAATCAGCAAAATATGGTCAATCAATTCTGTATAACTTAATACACCTTGAGACAATGGGATCAGTTTGTCCTCTCCCTTTAAAAATAGAGAAGGTACACTAGTAACATTCAACGCCATAGCTTGGCCTTTATCTATGATAAATTCTGAAAATAAATTATCTGGTAGAGGGCGTCCGTCTAACGCGATGGCTAAAATGGTCAACTCAAATTTCTCCTTTAATGCTTTTAAAATAGGAGCTTGTATATGGCAATAAGGACAATCAGAACGATAAAAAAAATAAATCCCTGTTTTTTTACTCAATTCGATAAGTAATTTTTCTTTATTATCTTGTGCTATTTTATCTAATGCCTTTGATGCAAAAGGGGCAAGAGGTCTTCTATTTCTCTCATCTAATTCAGGATGTTGCATGACGACTTGCTGAGAAAGAGTTGCGAATGTTTCACTTTTATCCATCATTTTTTTTTGCAAAAAGAGATACGTTTTAATGTTATCGAAGGTGGGGACATCAATAGCAGCATCTAAAAATTTTGGTAGATTATCCCTAAACCATTCATTCGAAAATTGGACATCCGTTAACTCAAGAGCTTCATTTGTTAAATTAGCATTCATTCTATTATCAGAATTCACTGAGTCCATTTCTTCATCAATAACAAGTTGCTCTTTATACCAAAACCATCCCTGCTGATGGTTTTCGAAAAACCTTGGATTAATTTCGTTCTCTTTCTCATTTGTATAACCTCTGGGTAGACTTGATGTTAATTGACTTTGCCCAATACCATTTGCTAATGGCCCATCATTTTTTAAAAGAATGGAGATAGCAATAAATAAAATTGAATATAAATACACGAAAAAGCCTCCCCTACATGTTATTAAGCAAGCCAATAAAATTTATGGATAAATAATTTTGTTAAATTGCTTTAGCTTTAGCGTCTGCGTTGTTTTAATGGACTGTCGCCAAACCGCGATAAAATCTGTTAGTACTCTTTTTTCAAAATAAAAGCCACATAGCACAATCACTAGTGGCTTTTTAAATGGCATTAAAAGATCATCTTGATAGTTGTAAAAGTGTATTAAAAAATATTTTCCCTTCTTTTATTAACACATCGTTCCAATCTATGCCCTTTTGCTGGTTTATTAACTCATAGGGTGGAAGCAAAATAATTGTTTTAATATGCTGCTTCATCATTCTTTGTTTAAGCTTTTCTGCAACTTTTAATCCCGTACCACTTTGATCAAGATCTGCCCAAATAAGTAACTTCTTTATGTTTTTAGGAGGAACAAAAGAAGCTAATTGCTGGGCATTGACGCATGACCATACAGGCAGCTCAGTTGCAACATATATGGACAATGCAGTCTCTATTCCCTCTGCGACACACAGCAAGTCATGGCAGCTATTCGGCGTAATCAATCTTATCGCCGCAGCCTCTAGGGACAAAAATTTAGCATAAGGCATCATTTTCTTAGGCGCATCAACATCCGCTTTAGTCCCATTAGCACTTAGAAAAATTCTTAATAATGTTATCTTTTGGCTATCATTATTAATCGATCCTAAAAGACAAGGTAATTTATCAATTACTATTCCACTTTTATTAAAATAGGATAGACCTCGATGAAAACGAAGTGTTTTATCCAAAATACGCCAATCTTTTAGTACTAAACCTCTTGATTCAAGATAAGTCCTAGCTAAAGCTGAACTCGTTTCTGCTAATGAAATTGATTGAGACCATACAGATTCAATTCTTTGCTGTTTTTGTTTTTCCTTCATCATATCGTTTGAACTGAGTATATGCCAAGCACGCGTCTTTATCCCTGTGTTTAAATGGTGAGATAAATAAGTGGTATTTTTACTTGGACTTTGAATCAAAGCGTCAATTTCGTTAAGGCATGTTTTAAAATCCCATCCTTTTAATCGACCTAACAAAGCGATGGCATTATAAAAATACCCGCACGTATTACACACACTAGCACCAACAAAAATATCATCTTTAAAAAAACGAAAACCATCTTTTCCACCATGAATAGGACAAGGCACATGCCTACCTATTCGAGTTAATGCAGGAGTTAATTCCGGTGCTAACGCACTCAAAATCATTTCCCAGCGACCTGCAGCTCGCTTTTTAAGTTCTTGGACATCAATAAATTGTGACATTGTTACCTCCTAAAAAAACTCAAGTTAGGCAAATAAACTCAATCCTCAAATTAATAAATACCCATAAACTACAAATAGCAGGCTTTATTTCAACCTCCGCATTGACGTCATGGATAAAAAATAATTTCCATGACTTCAATGTAAAACTCTTAGTGAGAGCATAGTGTTGAAATACGACATGGTTGAATCAGTATGATGTCGGTCAAGAACACCACATTTCTGATTCAGAGGAAAAATCAATTGCTTAATGATAAGTTATGATTATCCTAATCAATCAGGCTCATGCTGATTGAAGCTCGAAGATAGTTCTTCATTTTTACTCTAGAAATGACTTAACACAGTTAAATCATTTCAAAATCTGAGTGCATAGACACAAAAATTTAACTTTTTAGAGTAATCAAAGTGTCGATATGATATAAAAGAATCAATATCTTTTGGGATAAGCAAAATGCGTAAAAAATCACTTTCTAGGCCTTTAAATAGTTCAGTTAAAAAGAGCTAATACTGAATAAACTTCAGATTTTTTTAGTTAATTTTATTAATTTTCTTTTTTACTATTTACTATTCATTTTTTATTGTTTTAATTACTATGATTTAAATTTAGGAGTGCACATGAAAGCACCAGCGTTAACCGAAAAAAAAATTAGACTCCTCATTAACTTTTTGACGATTCTATTCAGTTTGTTTTTTTATTCTCAGACTTCACAGGCGGAAACTTATGTCGGAACCATAAAAAATATTCCAATTGTGATGGAATTAAATATTTATGATGGACAGATAAGTGGCAGGTATTTTTATAAAAAATATGGGGTAGATATCCCCTTGAGTGGATATTATGATAAAGCGAAAATTCACTTAATTGAAAATGAAGAAAAAAGGCAAGGTATCTTCCTATTTCTTAATAAAGAGTGTGGATTTTTTTGTCCAGGGGGTTATTGGTACGATGAATTAAATTCAAAATCACTACCTATTAATTTGCGGGAAATTGATGGCAATAGTATTAATCCTAATGATTCATATGGGTTAGATAGAAATTCTGAATATACTATTTATGATATTTTAAGGCAGGAAAGCATAACTTTTTCAGAAAAAAAATCGGCGCCTTTTACAGACTTCTCCTCGATGGAATTGATTTGGATGCAAGACAAAAAATCAAAACTAGAGTTTTTTAATTTAAAAGCCAATCAAACCTTTACGCAAGTACAAAAAGTAAATAAATTTCTTGAAGAGGAATTTCGGAGATTTAATTTAGCCTTCTATGAAGGTGCATCGACAGATATTTTATTCAATCCTAATTTTGCTAGAGAGAATCTACTGAGCTTTTCAGTGCTAGGTAACATATTCTACCCCGGTACAGCTCATCCTGCTTACTTAGATAATCACTATACCATTCATATTCCCTCAGCGAGATTACTTTCTATTGAAGATATTATTACCCTTCCTGAAAACCAACAAGTGGCTCCATGGTTAATGTCACAATTATTGCAAATTGCTCCTAATGAGATGCAATCACAACCTGAGTGTAATTATATGGATATTAATACTTGGAATATTGATTCACATTCTGGTTGGTATTTAACTAATAAAGGGCTTCATATTTCACCTACTTATCCTTTTGTTTTAAACGCTTGTGGTTCACCAGAATGGGCAGTCTTGCCATTATCAGTGATTCAACAAAATCCAGGGCTTGTTACGATTGAATAATTAGTCAACTTGCGTATGCTAAGAATGCAACGCAAGTAATTAAACTCTAAATACTGATGGCCCTATAAAAATTAAATATCTAGCCATCTTAACGATTACAATGATTAACTTAAGGGATCAGATGGATTTAACAATTCTCTTTACTTATATAATAAGTATTATCTTATTGATTATAACACCGGGGCCAGTAATGGCATTAGTAATTAATGTTGCTTCAAAAAATAAGAAAAAAGTCATCAGTACACTCTTTGGCACTAACTTCGCCTCATTAGTTTATATATCCCTAGCGGCTTTAACAATTGCGGGCATGATGACAATCAGTGATAGCGTAATGACTATTTTGAGTTTTTTAGGTAGCCTTTTTATTTTCTATTTGGGTATACAGATCACTCGTGGCTACTTTTATGCAAAGATAGCTATAAGTCAAAATGATGCGCTAAAAAGTAAAACAACGGGCGGTTTCTTTTCTGGTTTCCTTGTGGCTATAGCCAATCCAAAAGATATTATTTTTTTCATTTCGTTCTTTCCTCAATTTATTTTAATCACTGACAGTTTTTCAAAAAGTATAACAATACTCTCCTTCACTTGGATAATTTTGGATTTTCTAGTACTCTACGCATGTGCTATTTTCATGCAAAAGCAAACTCTTAAAGTGAAACAGCTAATAGAACTAGGTTCAGGAATTTTACTGTTAGGAGTATCCATAATAAGTTTTTATTTTAATTATCACAATATGTGGGTACTTTTAAGCGGCTCATTTTCTTAATACAAATACGTGCGCAAGAACTTATAAAAAAATTAAACTCTTGCGT
Organism: Thorsellia kenyensis; assembly: GCF_042432445.1. Lineage (NCBI taxonomy): Bacteria > Pseudomonadati > Pseudomonadota > Gammaproteobacteria > Enterobacterales > Thorselliaceae > Thorsellia > Thorsellia kenyensis. The sequence goes on from NZ_JBHLXE010000111.1 coordinate 16,801, forward strand.
CAATACAATGAAAGATTAAGCATGTTGATTAAAATTTTATTTTTATAACGCAGTAGTAAAAAAACTGCTCAATTTTGATTTTTATAACCCAGGTGATTTGTTGCACTTATTTAATTCGTTCATTTAATCTCTCTAAAACATTTGTCCTTTTTAGTTCATCAGTTAAGTACTTTCCCTGTGTCATTGAATCAATATCTATAGCATCAAGCGCCTCTAGCCTGCCACTTATACCTAATATGGCTATCCACTCATCTAAGTTAATATTTTCCATATTTACCTCGTCTAATTGCTCTAGGCTGAGGCCCTCACACATAGGGGCTCTAGGCTCTCCAAAAGTTAAGTTAAGCTGTGTTCTGGCCTGTTCTTGAAATATCCTAGCAAGAGGTGAAGAAAAACAACAATAGGATTCTACTTTCTCAAGACATTTACCAAAAAGACTTTTTTTGCAAAAAGAACCTACTGAATGACAACTTTTTAGCTCTCTTTTCACGCCTAATTCAAATTCCGCGGCCTCGCAAGGCCAAATCATATTTAACAATAATAGAGTCACACTATAAATGGTATAAACCGTCATCACACCACTTAGGAGGGTTCCAGCTATTTGTCCTAAGTAAAAATTTCCACCAACCATAACACCTTCTGCACTGAGCGTACCTCCTACATTGCTGAATAAAGCAGTCTGAGCTTGCGCTCCTAGAGTCTCACCAACCCATTTTGCCGTTGAATTGGTTAAGGATTGTAAAACACTTGAGGCAGCTTCCACAGCCCCTGTGGTGCCTAATTCACTTGGCGATGCACCTATAAGAGCATCCCACCTTGAACTCAATGGGCCTAAAAGATGAGACCAGGACTCTTCAATAGGCTGTTTTAGACTCTGCCATGTGCCATAAAAAGCGTTATCCACATCAAATACATTCAATTGGGAATTCAAATTATTCATTGCAAATGCCAACTCAACATAGTCTCCTAGCGAAACACACTTAGGCCTATCACAACAATTAACAATATTCCCTATCGATTTAAGACAAGAACTGGCTTCGCCTTTAAATAGTTCACATTCAATATTTTGAGATATTCCATCATCATCACACGTCAAATCATTTCCCATATCTTGTGCTAAATTCAATTGAGCCAATGCCTGATTAAAATTTGCATCTATTTGTACTATAGGTTCCATGCACTCATGTCCTAAGCATTCTATTGGACCATCACAATGATACTTCCTATCCCTTTTAACATTTGACACAAGGATGTCTTCAGGGCAATTAAATGTCATTTCTAAATTGCGGCAACTCCCAGACTCTAAAGACTCTGTTTTTTCGTCTAAACACATGCTTTTCGATAGGTGGCATTGAGGATTCTTTTCAAATATCTCACAACTGTCATGACTTTTTTTATAAAAAATATCGCTGGTTTTTGTGGTGCCATTTTCGACACTTTCGCTAATTTTTTCACAGGTAAAATAATTATTGATGGTTTTTATTTCATTTTCCTTAAAGTAACTTTCAATGACCTCACAATCTGCAAAATCACTCGGGAATAAAGAGGAAATAGTACAGGCTTGAGGTGGAGTTTTATTTGAGCATTCATAAATATCTTGAAATTTTTGGCATTGACCTGATGTGCGATTGTACTCACTACATTGTGAAGAGTAAAAACCACAAGCTGGATTACTTTCCAATGTATGGCATAGAGTTCCTTCACTATCTTGGTAGGTTTCTTCATTCGCTGTGACCCTGATTAATCGACAAAATGGAGATATGCCTTCTATTAAAGGTGGTGAGAAGTCTTTTTCACAAACAAGTAACCCATTTATCACTGAGCATTTATTTGTTACATCTGGCAAATCAATACAACTCACTCCATACTCTGAAAATTGACTTTTAAATAATTCTACTTTTTGTAGGCAAGATTCAGGGTACCATTCATCTTTAACCAGTATTTTACTCGGATTGTACTGTATTTTTATTCTGGCATATCCTTCCCCTAAACCAGTAACTGAAGTACGCATTTTTATAGCAATTTCTTTGTTTGCTTCTACTGAAGTAAATAAAGATGTTAAATCTTGATTCAGTGTCCATTCCCAATTAGTACTGAGCTCACATGCGCCTTGTGTTTCAGGGGGAAATAAATCATTAGGTCCAGACCAAATCTTATAATCATCAATCCATATTTGCATATAGTCATCCCATTTAGCATATTCCAGGATTACCTTATCAATAGCCTTTGGATTGATAATTCTAAGACGGATAAATTCTTCAAAAATAGTACAATTTCCTCGCCAATAATTATCACCTACCTCCCCTATCCACACATATATGCATCCCTCAGCACAAGAAGATATATTTAGTGGACCTTCAATATGTTCAATAATACCAGCTTCGTAGTCGTGCCTAAGTTCACATGACTGAGTCCCATGCGCATATCTATCACATTGTTTAAATAATGGTACAGAGGATTCGGAGGTACACTCGTCAAACTCATCACTAAACGATAAATTTGAGGTTGATAAAAGTAATTGGCTTAATCTAAACATGGGATCTAAGCTCAAATCTGGTCTAGCTCTGTTATCAATCGTTTGAAACTGTTGAAATGCTTCTGCAGACAGACTATTACTATTTGTCATTTGCTTAAGTTTTTGTTCACTATTTTGTATCAATTTCGTTTCATCATCATAAAATGTTGATAAATCAGTATCTTCCTCCACTATCTCATTCAAAGGATCAAAAAAAGATTCGTCAATCACTAATTTTTCATCAAAAAGCATAATATCAATGCCAAGGCCAGGTTGTGACGGCTCAACAAATCTTGGCAATTCAACTGATTCAAGTAATTCCTGAGCGAATTTTTGTCCTTCAAATCCAGACTGTCTATTGTTCGCATGACTCAAAAAAGGAACGATGTTCATGAGAAAACAGAGAGTCAAAATATTAAATCGTTCAATGACTTTGCAACGCAGAAAAGGGGTCATTAAAAGCCGCCTCCCGTGTTGCAGCAATCTTGCCAACACCAAAGAAGATAAACGGCATCTTCTCCTGCACCAGGAATACTTCGCCACTCTCCCCAGTTGATTGTAGATTCACCTATCTGATGAGATGAGGTGGATTCTGGCAGAGGAAAAAACATACTCATCTTATACTGGCTTTTAGGTAACATAAGTTCTGTTACAGGCCCGCAGAGTGCCTTGTCACCCATTGTTTTTTTAGCAAAACCACGACGATGAGAAATAGCCAATGATCGTGTGGCGAGATGGCTGGTTTTTTGTGCAAAAGAGCCCATTGCAAGCGTGTGACCAGATAATGGATAAAGATGGCCAAAACTACCAGCACACCAAAATAGTGTATCAATTGGCTTACCCGATGAGGAGGATATAGCATCTGATACGCACGCTGTGACCGCTTGGGGGTTAGCGAATAGAATGGATTCAGGATGCGCAAAAAATGCCAATTCATCATTTAACCAAGTAGGATCTAGCTCAGAGGCAAACATTAAATCAAAATCAAGGTAACTGTCTCTTGCGCATTGGGGAGAGATGAACATATCTAGCATAGCCATGATGGGAAATGAGTAATAATGATAATGAAAAAAAGCCAAATCTCCTATATCAAAATTACCCTCACCATGAGAACCTTGTGAGAGTTTTGAACCTAACGGAAGTGTCATACCACCTAGCACAGGAGAACAACCTGGCTTCCTAACCAATTCAATTAGATGCACTGGTTGCCACATACCAGTGACGATCCCTGGTTTAGGTAAGCCTAGAGGGTCGTCGCACAGGCATAAACTCTTTCTAGAAGCCCCTTGAGGTAAATCTAAACTTGATAAATTTATGCCGCCTATGTTTAATGGAAACAAACAAGACCAGCAAATATCGCTAAGCAATCTTTGAGAAAAAAGTGAAGCATTAGGACAGTCAAGTGAAGATTCAGCATAAGCATCACCTATGCATAAACAAAGAAATGCCCATAATTTTCTATATTTGCGCGCCACATTTTTAAATTTAACCATACTATAACGATTCATATCACCTCCTTGTGAGTCATCAGTAAATTAATTTATATTGAAATTAAATTGACTTATGTGAGATCTGCTTTTAGCTTTTGTCTAAACACCCCTCTTTGACGACAAAAAAAGAATTATGCCCCGAAATTACACTGGGCGTGTGTGTAATAGAAAATCGGGTTATTAATGTGTCATTCAGTAAAAAAAGAGGTTGTTCGAAACGCTTTTGCAGTGTTTGAAATTGATCTCTAGGATTTGTTTGAGATATTGTTGAAGTAATCAAAGTTACATTGTGTTGATGATCTCTAAGATAGTTTTGTATCATCTGAACCTCGTCATCATGAGTCCCATTAAAAACAATGATTTGTTGCGTGAACGGAATATAATCGAAAGGATTGAGTCTAGTTCCAGCAGGAATGATGACTTCACCTAAATGATTAAATAGAGGCTGACTTATTTTGACAGTTGCATCAATCTGCTTAATTTTACATTCACTTGCTTTCTCTAAAGCAAAAGAAGGCAGAGAGTGCCAATAACGATAAACCGCATTTTCTTGTTTTAATGACCAATCGATTGTTGATATTTTTGCCAAAATCAGATCAAGCATATCTATTTCGCTTATTTCAACTGTAGATCCTTGATGGCCAAAATCAAGCACTCTTCCATCAAAAAAGGCTTCACAGTTTTCTTGTAGAGTATGTTGATGATTTAAACCAAAGGAAGCATTCAATTTGTCTTTTAGCCATCCAATGTTGGAAATACCAGTCACTTTTGCAATAGGTTTATTTGCATAAAATGCGACTAAAGCAGGGACCGAGACAATAGTATTTTGCGTAAACAGCTGTGGCGAGATGATTAAATTAGGTATTTCTTTCATATTTATAAATAAACCATGCCAAAAATTAACGGTCTCACTTAACGTACTGTCCTGGGTTATCCCTCTTATGATCAGTTGAGCATCATATTGCAAGGCTTCTTGCATCAATTGCTTGAGCATGTTTAAGGATAAATTTTTTGAAATCATAATTTTATAGTTAATATTCTGCTCAAAATCACATTCATTTATGCCTACTTGGCTTGTCTTGTTATCTGTTCTAAGCCCTAGATTATCTGCCTGTCTATTTTCCTCTGGTGCTTTGCCCATAACAAAAAACAAACTGGAGAAGCATAAAACAACAATGACATGTAAAGCCATCAAAAGACCTATTTTCATTTTTACTACCATAGAGGGTATGCCCTCCCATAAATTAAATCGCCATCGACTGTACCAAAATATCTAGAATCAAAACTTTCCGCGATATCCCCTGTAAACCAATAATTATTTGTCGAAATCTCAAATTCTTTTGTAAAATCATCTCCATTTAAATTTAATTGCTTGGCTAATAAAAAACCCTGCGAAATTTTCTTTTTATCGATAAAAACTGATTCATTGGTAATTTGAACACGCTGCCCCTCTGAACCTACTACTCTTTTCAATAATAGTGTCCTATCAGGATAAATTGGCATTAAATTTTTAGCATAAAATGCATATAGGTGAGTGTTTTGAGGTACTTTATCGTAGGTATCGATGAGGTAAAGCCTGTGATTGGGTAAACAGGGTATATCCTGGGTATCTAAACCCAAACGAAATCTTGCAAAAAAGACGTGTCCAACACTAAAAATTATCATCACCAAAAGTATGATTTGAAGAACATACTGGCGTTTTGATATAAATACATCCAAATAAAACCTTCTCAAATTCCCTCTCTTAACTTATCTTTTTTCAAGCAAACTAAGAATGGCTTCATTGGTATTTAGCCCCTCATCGGTTAACTGTTTTATAGCATGAACATCTTCAGCTTTTGTGGAATAGAGTAATCTGTGAAAATCATCCACAATAAGTCGACCAATACCAATACCACTTGGTGTTATCAAAAAAATTTCTGCATACTTACCAGGTATCGTATGAAGTGTTTTCAATAATTCATAACCAGAAGAATTAAGGGGTAAACGATTAGAAAGCTTAAGCTGATCGATAGTTTCAGCTTTTTGGCCTAGTAAAAACATATTTGCTGAATTTTCCGCAATGGCTTTACCCGTAGGGTGTTGATAAAGATCGTTAATTGACTGCGTGATAGTAACCGCTGCCCCTCCATATTTTCTAAATCTTCGGTACCCAGTTTCAATAAATTTGGCTATATCCCCTTCACTCAGCAAATCCCATGCTTCATCAATGAACAATATTTTAGGCTTATCTCTATCCCCTAAATACATCTCCTGCTGAATTTGATAAATGAGACTTAGCAGAATGACCTGTTGAAGATTTTTTCGTCCTTTTAGTTCTTCTAGTTCCAATACAGTTAACTGCCCATTAAGTTTAGTGGTATTCTTTGCATGAAAAAATCGCCCGTATTCACCTTGGGAAGTAAACGGATAAAGTTGGATTCCTATATCAACCACTCTTTTATCTTGATGTTTTTTAAGTAAAATAGCCAAATCGTCAATAGTCATTTGCGTATTTTGCTCTTCAAATAGTGTATGCATAGCACGCTTGAGTTCTGCTATTTGCAAATCACTCAGAGCGGATTGAGGGGCTGCCATAGAGCTGATCAAAGTCACTAGCATGTCAGATTCTTCAGCATAATTTTGGACTTGCGCAAAAGGATTAAAATTCATCTGATGAGTTTGGCCAAAAGCTAAAAAATCCCCTTGATAAAATTCGCACAATTTTTCATACGAGCGTCCCACATCGATGACCCAGCATTGCCCTCCTATGGATAAATAGGAGGCTATCAGTTCGTTGACCAGAAAAGACTTTCCAGCCCCAGATTGAGCCGCAATACAACAATTATAATTACTGGTAGAATCAAATAATGATATAGGCATTAGTTGTCCTGTTCTCGAGATAAGTTCTAACACGGGGGTTCCTGTGCCTTTCCAATCACTGAATATGGGAAGCAACGCAGCTGCTTGAGAGGAAGCTAGCGTTTTGTAACGAAACAAATCATTTATTGCTCTTCTATCCGCTCCAAATGGGAGTGAATTTAACCATATGGGGAAATGAAAATATTTATCCTCCATAATTTCAAATCCTAGTTCTTTATAAAAAGTTTTAGCATTCGAGACATCGGCTATAGAATCTTCTAAAGAGTCAGAAATCAATATTAGTGTGAGCATAAATTTCACCGGCCTATCCCCTTTCGCAATAGCCTCAAACAGAATATCAAATCCCCTTTTTTTCTCCCCAAGCATAGGCACAAATTTAACCATAGGTCCATACGCCTGATTAATAGACCATTGGCGTTTTGTTTCTAATCGTGAAAGCTGGTTTTCTAGATCTGGGAAGTGAATCGTTGCTGTTATATAAAAATGCCCCCCAAGGCCCCTATCACCTGTCATTTTATCTGCAGCATAGTGAGCAGCATGGCCAAAATAAAAACGACTAGGTAACCTTTTAAATGAGAGTGTTTTGATAACTTTCTCACTTAAATTAATTACATTGTGATTAATATGAAGTGCGCAATCCCAATGGAGAATTTGTTGATTAAGCGTTTTATCGATATCTAAACTTTGAGGCTGTTTTACTGATTGATTTAAATTTATCAAATCTGACATAATTGAAACATACCCTTGCGAATTCATAATCTCAAAATGAAACCCAATGGTCTTTAGGGATTGAACAACGCTTTGTTGCAGAGGTTTTAAAGAATCGATTTTTTCTTGTGTTGGAAAAGCGCTTTCTAGTGGGATTTTGCAAGTAATGACCAACATAAAATCACGAATCGCAGGTAAGAATCCTTGATTCTTTTTTCTTTGCGTATTCGTTTCAAAGAATTCAACTTTTTTTCTCATAGGAACAACACAACTAGGAATTTTTTTTAGAATTCTTAAACTTTTAAACTCAATGAGGGCCTTATAGATGTTTGGATTAGCGATTAAACTCATTTGTAATAAGCTGTCTTTTGGCCAATCAAAATTCATTAAAACATTCAATCGTGAAGCAATGTGTTCTTGGGGATATGGCAATGGTTCACAAATAAAACCAAAGCCTAAATGCCCATCATCAAGAAAAAATATTTTTGCATCACTCTCATATGCAAGCACACTTAATTTATCAGCTAACCGATGTTGCTTATTTTTGATTATCTTCATACGACTCCTTTAAAAGATAAGACTAATTTAATCAATTAAAATATCCATTGACACGAGGTGAATTTAAGATGTTAAAAGTATTGATAGTTATTAAAGATAGATGTTCTTTTCTTGCCACAAAAAGAGCATCTATCCCTATTACTGATTAAAAAGCTAATTGAGATAAGACATTAATTGGAGCATAGCTTGCTTTTCTATTTCAATGTCTTGGGGTAAAGTTGCTGACATAACACTTTCCACAACTGTCGGAGTATTATAAAGTCCCATTCCACCGCCAATTCCCAAAGCAAAAGCCATCAAACTTTGCCGAGCGATACCACCAACAATTCCTACAAGAACCATAGCACCTGCAATAATTCGGCCCAGTGTGCCTTGCGTCCACTCTTTTAGCGTGTCCCACACATCACTAAATGCATCACCGCCAGAGCCTGCAAAAATATCTTGGCTAAAACAAAAAAAACAAATGAACAACAGAATCAATTGACTTTTTCCCTCTTTAAATGCGTGATAGTTCAAATAAAATTTACAATCGGTTTCTATTGCTTTTGGCATTTTTGTGTTGTTTTTATTTTTCATGGCATTCCTTTTTATGTATCCATAGTTAAAATTAAGCATTGTGTTACTCCATTAGCTTAGATTGCTTAAGCAAATTATCCATACAGATTATCTGCTCAAGTGTATAAAATGACCCTCAAAAATATTCCCTTCCTCATCTTGCCATTGGGCAATCCAAATCCGGGCTAGTCTATTTTCCGAATTGTCATAGGGTTTTATTAAAGAAGATTTATTGACCTCTCTATTTCTAGATTCCGCCAAAGCATATACTTCACTAGCGGATAAACATTTCACTCCACTTGGCATACCTTGGCATCCATACTCTGTTTCGCCTATGCCGAACTGTGCACAGCCAACTAAAGTGATTAAGCAAACAACCCCTAGTAAATATATAAAAATTTGATGTAATTTTGTTAATAGCAAAGTTATGGTTTTCCTCATTTTCCCCTCCCAATTTAATTTCTCGTTTAGTTATTCGTTTAGTTATTCGTTTAGTTATTCGTTGGATTGTAAGTTTTAAATTGGCATCTGATTAGCTAAAACGAACTAGAATGTAGTGCCTCGAGTAACAATCATTTCTATTTGTCTAGAGGCATCTATTTCTATGACGGGAAACATATTTTGTGCCATATCCAGATAAAATTTTGCAACTCTATCTAATGCCTTTGCACTTCCCTTAAGCGCCGCACCTTCTAATGCTTCTTGGCTCATCATATTCTGATAGATTGGTTTGGTCCCAATATCACTGGTCTGGATAGTGGGTACTGGATTAACATCAAAGGCACCAGCCAATCCTTGTAAAAACCCTGCCATCAAAGACTTTGCAACTAACTGACCTTGCTTTGAAACTAATCTTCCTCTTATACCTGTCTTCCCATCCTCACCCACTGCATAAGCTTCCAAAGGGGTTTCTACTACACGATCATCTTCGAAAATACACGACAAGGTTTCAGCTCTAAGGTACGCTCGTTCTGAACTCAAATCACCATACCCACCCATAACTAAAAAGCAGAATCTAATATCACTGAAATGATGATTCGGCATAATCGCCTCTTTTTCAATTCTTAGTAGGGCTGGAAAAGGCTCTTTTCTTGCTAAATCATGAGTAGGCGCATCCATTCCTGTAATTAATGTTCCTGATAAGATGGAGCCTGCCACCAATTTTAATTTTGGAATTTCAGGCAAGTTCTTGTCTTCAACAAATGTCCTTATTTGTAAAATCTCACTAGAATTTGATGGTTCAAAAGGTTTAAAAGAATGACCATTTTGAGGCGATTTAACATCAAATGAAGATTGATACTCGGGAGATGAGGCTTCATTTAGAGCAAATGAAGCCAAAAATCCTTCATTCATAGCATGATGATCTGAATAAAGCTCATCTAAATTTGAATCGTCTAACAAAAACTCTTGCTCTTCCTTGCTTGTATCGTTTGGGTGACTATTTCCTTCTCCTATGGATGTTGATGAAAAAAAATTTAAGTGAACCTCTGAATCATTAAGTTCTTCAGGTGTTGATGATATTTTGCTGTTATTGGTTATCAGTGAGCGACGATTTTCTTGAATAATTGGAACTTCTACATTAGTTGGCATTCCTAAAAATGAAGTTGAATCAAAAGAACTATGAACTGGTGCATTAAAGTAATCATCTTCATTCAAAGAAGAATTTTTTAATTGCTGCTGTAACTGTTCAACTTGCTTTTCTAATCTTTGAGCATTCAGTTCAAATTGTTTTAATTTTGCAGATAAATTATTCATATTAATATCTCTTGTATTTATATCGGTTAAAAGATGAGTAATAGATTCCTCCCTTTTTTTCTTTTTCTCAATTTCTTGTGTCGGTGTTAATAAATAGATTATTCCTGCCACAAAAATGATAGTTAAAGTGATCACTATTAATCTTTTATAGTCTGAGGGAATTTTTTCCCATATTGCTTTCATATAAGGCTCTCAAATTTGAAAATGACGAATTGCTTGTATTTAACCCTAGCGGTGACTTCACCTTAAAAACTGCTATTTTTCGGCTATCAATATTGCTAATGTTTGTTCTTTTTTTTCGAGATAGGTTTTAGGATAAAAGGCCAGAGCCATTAATTTACTATACTGACACCCATCGTAATTTAAATGTACAGAAGAGTTTCCTCGTATACTTATTGGACCTATAAACACTAGCTTATTTTCATTTTCTAGAACTAATCCTTTGGAAAAATCAATGTGTACGTCTTTTTGTTCACATTTAGGCAGAATTTTAGAACTAACGTTGTTGTTCACCTTAAATCCATTAGGTATTTTTTTATTAAAAATAGATCGCATGATTTCCTTTATTTCATTAGTTCTCGAAGACATATGCTCTCTGTGGTTTTGTTTAAAAGAATCTTCAAAATCATAGAGTGTAGACATAAGCTCTTGTGTAATTTTATCTCGATTAAAATTCGAGATAAGGGTTACTTCCCTTGGTGGAATTCTCTTAGAGATCAATGTGAGTGACATGGCATATAAAGGATCATCTTTTTCAGAAATAAACAATGAAATAGGGCCTGCTTGTTCAGTTAAGACGTATATCACAGGACCATCTACCTCAATTGGCACAGTACTACTGGTTTTAACCTGAGGATTTTTAAACGGGGTTATGAATCGATTAAGATGATTCACAGCAATTGGAATGAGATGATTAACCCCCTCTTCTATTTGAATAATTTCTTTTTGCTTTAATGATTCATTAGATTTAAGGTTAGAAGAAAGCGATGTCGATATGTTTTCGCTTTCCTTTAGATTTGTCAGATCATTTTTTGAATTCATTTGTGAATCTATAAGATATTCAATATTATGGGTTTTCTCTTTTAAATCTTCGCTAGCTAAAATACTTTTTTTCTCGTCAAGCCTTTGTCCTAATTTAATTTCTGTCTCTTGTGCTGAATGAAAGTTTTTTTCACTATATTTATCTGGCGCCTTTTTAATGCTATTTAAATTCAATTCTGCCGCTACAATATTTTTGTCTAAAGACACATGGAGTGTCGGAGTTTGAATAATAAGTAAAATATTTTCTATCATGTGCTGAGAAAAAGTGAATAGCTCTTTGTTATTTATATCAACTAATTGATGAGAGAAATTAATCGGTTCCTTTTTATAATCTACTGTGCTATCACTATCAGCCCATATAAATGCAGAATAGGCAAAAAAAAGAAACATGATAATAATAGTTCTAATGTGAAAGGATATAAGTCGTTGTGCTCTTTTAAATAAAAGAGCTAACAGTTGAGGTTTACTCTGTAAACGCTTATATTTCCAAATTAATTGATTCATTTTTTTCTTAACATAAAAAAAATCGAGAAAATTTGTGTTATCAAAATTTAATTGTCGTTTGTTGTTTTTCATAAATATCCTTATTTACGAGGTTGACCTTGATATGTGCTCATCCACATAACGATAGGCATAAAATTTTGGATCTTAATTTCAAATTCATATGTTCTTAGCTCCCGACTTGATTCCCCTGCTATACCTGAAACAATCGAATAACCAGTAACGTAAATTTTTCCATTTTCTACATCATGCTCTACTTGCCTAGGCCCAAAACTTAACGTCACACGATCATTCTTTATCTGTTGCGATTGCATATGAAGAACATCCATGACATGCTGGTAAATGCCAGGAGATAACATGGGGGATAATGCTGATTCAATAAGAGACACATTACCAGGGGTAACGTTTCCGACGAGTCCTGAGAAGTACAAAGCTAAAGAGGTTAAATACTCCGAAGACGCCGAATATTTTTCAATATTCGCTTGTTCATTAAGTGTCGGGGGAATAAAAGTCACTATGCTTTTTTGATGAAAGTTTTGAATTGTTAGAAAAAGGATAATGATGAGTTCTAAAATCAATACTATTTTAAATATTTTATTCTCTTCAATTACTCCTAAATACTTCTTAGTAAAGAGATCATATCTCATGGATAGTAACTCCTCACAAATGGATTTGGAATTGATTTAGCATTTAAAGGCAAAACTCCTTTCCAATACATATAATGCAACAAATACCCATCGGGTTTACCGTTTCGAAATCGCCTATACAATTTTGTAAACACTAGTCCAAGTGCTGTTAGCACAAATGCTTGCTCGATAAATATGCCTAATACTAAACCTAATAAAATAGGTGCCATTTCATCCGCACTCCACAGTAAAAAATGAGGTGGCTCATCTATATAACTTGGTATTTCAATTAGCTGCAGTGTCATTTGAAAATCCCTCCTTAAAATGACAAAATATGACATAAATTTGCTGTCACTTGGGATGAGAAAACTATACAATTAGTTATTATTTTGACATCAACCCACTTAGAGTCCTCTATGGAGTAACAATGGATTTAATCAAGCATGTTTCTATTGGCGTTTTGTGTTTAGTTCAAACCACTGCTTTTGCGTTTAATGACTCTCTTACATCCTCTAAAACAACTCAATCATCCATGAATTTTGGGTTATCACCTTCTCAAAATGATAAAAATCTTTTGTTGACGAAATCCGACAAAATATCTAAAAACTCAAAGTTTTCAACCGTGATTTATAATAAAAACTGGGATTTACAAGGATCTATTAATTATTTAAAAGCGAATGCACAACCGAAAAGTACAGGTGAATGTGCAAAAGCCGTTAGACTGGCTCTAGCGCAAGGTGGTATTCATATTGAAGCAGTCCCTAGTGCAAAATATTTAGGAGAAAGCCTAATGAATAAAGGATTTAAAGAAATACCTAAAGACAGTCAATTGATTGCGGGCGATATCGCAGTAATACAGCCTCCGAAGGGAGATATCCATGGTCATTCTGCTATGTTCGATGGGAAAATATGGATATCAGATTTTAAACAACAAACTTTTTATCCAGGTAATGATTACCTTATATCAAAACCACAATATAAAATTTATCGATTAAATTAATAAAACGAATGGATTGCGGTAACAAGATAAAAACATATTTGACTTAAAAATCATAGGGAATAATTTAATCAATACCCGTCTACTCGCAGTGTTAACAAGTCTACTTCCTCTAAAGTTAGAGCTTTTAAATACTAAAAGGATGTAGTTCTCTTCTATTCACTTACCTTAAGTGGAATAACAATAAATATCTTAATCATGACTTAGTCAACTTATTGAAAAAAATAAGTAATAAACCATAAGAAGGTAAGTCATCCCTATCAATGGGGGAAAGGGCGCACACCTGTTTGTTATCAAATAACTAAAATGATACTTAACTAAATTCCTGAAGTACGGCAAACAAATAGTGTAGATAAGTAATTTAAAATTGCCATTCATAAGTAACATCTATATTAATCAGCTACTCTAAGTTCGTTCTATTTTCTTGCTTATCCAATAGGAGAAGCAACCTTTTCACAATAAAAGTTAACAAAAGCACTCAGAGTAATCTCTTGACGCAGTACTTATTTCGTTACTTTCACTTTCTACCAATTTTTTACTTCTTTTTAATTCTATTTACCCCCTAACCAGATTTTGATTTGAATGATTATTTTTGCAACTTTCAATTATTCTGAATATTTACCCACATATATGTGAATATTCTCACATAAACCCCAGTTAATTATTGAAAATTCATATTATTCCATAACATATTAAAATACAGACAGCAAATTTGTTAAGTTAATCACAATTAACAACAAATAAAAGCAACCAAACAAACAAATTTGTTAGAATGAGATCAAATTCTAAAATTAATTCAATTTTGAGAATTTAGATCAATACTCTATAATCCCTAAGATATATTCAATTAAAATTGTAATTTGCTATGATGGTTTAAACGGTCTTGTATCAATTACAAACAGTTTAAGTATTTAACAAATCATTTTTTGAATTATTAAAGCCTGCTTTAAAAGAGCATTGAAAATTGTAATACTCATTATTGGCATTTATTGCTACTTAACAAGGAATCTAATTATGACATCTATTCTGATGAGCTTGGTTGGTATGGCAGTACTAATTAGCATTGCTCTATTATTTTGTGATAACCGAAAAGCAATTAAATATCAAACCGTAATAGGTGCTTTCGCAATTCAATTTTTATTCGGGGGATTTATATTATATGTCCCTTGGGGAAGGGATTTACTTGCTGGTTTTTCGGCCGGCGTACAAAATGTTATTGATTATGGTAAAAGTGGATCGGAATTTTTATTCTCAGGTCTGATTTCAAATGTGAATAGCTTTGGTTTTATCTTTGCCTTCCAAGTCCTACCCACATTAATCTTTTTCTCTGCTTTAATCGCCGTTTTATATCACATTGGCATTATGCAGTGGGTAATAAAAATTTTAGGTGGTGGTCTTCAAAAAGCATTAGGGACATCTAAAGCGGAATCTATGTCTGCTTCAGCCAATATTTTTGTTGGTCAAACAGAAGCCCCTTTAGTTGTAAAACCCTACCTATCACGTATGACTGATTCTGAATTATTTGCAATTATGTGCGGTGGTCTGGCTTCGGTTGCTGGTGGTGTTCTCGCTGGATACGCTTCGATGGGTGTTCCCTTAGAGTATCTTGTTGCTGCTTCTTTTATGGCTGCACCAGGTGGTTTGTTATTCGCTAAACTTATTAAACCTGAAACTGAAAAAATTCAAGAACTGAGTAATGATGACATTTCTGGCGGTGAAGAAAAACCTGCTAACGTAATTGATGCTGCTGCTGGCGGCGCAGCAATGGGCCTAAAATTGGCTGCAAATGTTGGCGCTATGTTACTTGCTTTTGTTGGCTTAATTGCCCTAGTAAATGGCCTTTTAGGTGGCATTGGTGGCTGGTTTAACTATGATGGTTTGAGTTTAGAACTTATCCTAGGATGGCTTTTTTCTCCTCTTGCATTTTTGATAGGTGTTCCTTGGGATGAAGCGCAACTTGCAGGTAGCTTTATAGGTCAAAAGCTAGTTCTCAATGAATTTGTAGCTTATCTTTCATTTGTAGAATATGTGGGTGAAAATGCATCAGTTGTTCCAACTACTGGTATTGTGATGACAGAAAAGACAACAGCAATTATTTCATTTGCTCTCTGCGGATTTGCAAATTTCTCATCTATTGCTATTTTACTTGGTGGCTTGGGCAGTTTGATCCCATCAAAACGTTCTACTATCGCTAAGATGGGTGTTAAAGCAATTATTGCAGGTACTTTATCAAATCTGATGGCTGCGACAATTGCAGGGTTATTCCTCTCATTTTAATTAGCTTATAAAGCCTTCAGTTAATATTAATATCCAAAGAGTTCCTTATTTTATAGCTTAATAAGAAAACGCTTTGGATATCTCTGCTTTTAGAAATGAATTTTAACTAAGAGCTAAATTCCAAACACTCCTTAGCTTTTCATTGAGCAATTAATATTTACGCTTTCCTAACTTAGTTCAGAGCAATTGATTAAAACTCGTTTGCTCAAAATAGACATTTCTAATGTAAGTATGGGTGATTATCTGATAATAATCACCCATACTTTAAGATCTTGTCGAACAAAAATGGATAGACTGACTTTATCTCAATACATGCAGAAAATGAAGATGTCTTTCATATTGTTCTACAATATCATTAATGACGTCCTGACTAGTCCACCCCATGATGTCATAATTTTGTCCACCCTCTTTTAAAAAGACTTCCGCTCGGAAATATTTAGCATTCTCACTGTCATCCTCTGTCGATGCAAAATCTGGCTTGAGATAGGCTATTGGTTTCACTTCATAAACAAAATCAATTTCACTGCCATGAGAGACCGTTAATTTAAGGCTATTTTCCTCACCTGATTCTATTGTCGTTGCCACCCCTTGACGAGTGAATTCTTCACATACCGTATCAAAACTTAACTTAAGCACTTCATTCAGAAATCTTTCTATATGAGTACGTCTTGGGTAAATCATTAAATTACGCATTCTTTTTTGCCAGTTCATATTGGTAGATGAAATATTCCCTGATGTATTTAATGATTGCTGAGCTATCATTTTCTTCGTATGATCAATCCTCAGAGCTTTTACCAGTCCCCACATAGATATCAATAAAATAAACGTAAAGGGAAATGCACTAGCCACAGTAGCTGCTTGTAATGCAGCTAAGCCACCCGCTAGCAATAATGCTATTGCTATAATACCCACGGTAATAGACCAAAATGCTCTCTGATAGGCTGGTGTATCTGTTTTTCCTCCTGATGCTAGCATATCGATAACTAAAGCGCCTGAATCAGCAGATGTCACAAAAAATACAATAATCAATACCAGAGATAAAAATGAAAGAAATGTGGACATAGGGTAATATTGTAAAAATTCAAACAATACAATCGGCGTATTTGTTTTAGCTATTTCAGCTAAGTTTGATAATGCATCAGATTGAACAATATTAATTGCTGAATTTCCAAATACTGTCATCCATAAAAACGTAAAGCCTGCTGGAACAAATAAAACACCAAAAACAAACTCACGAATACTTCTGCCCTTAGAAATTCTAGCGATAAATAATCCTACAAATGGGGACCATGATAACCACCAGCCCCAGTAGAAAAGTGTCCATCCACCTATCCAGTCAGTCGGCTGATAAGCATACAGGTTGAAACTTTTATAAACAATGTCTGAAAAATAAGCGCCTGCATTTTGTAAAAAGGCTTTCAACAAATAAATGGTAGGACCAAGCAGCAGTATCAATATCATCAATATAATGGCAAAGAATAAATTCGTTTGTGATAAAATTTTGATCCCTTTATCTAGACCTGTTGTAACAGATAGAGTAGCTAGGCTTGTAGCAAAAATGATAAGTATAATCTGCACAGTTCTATCTACAGGAATATCAAATAAATAATTTAATCCGCTGTTGATCTGTAATACACCAAATCCAAGCGAGGTTGCCACCCCAAATACTGTGCCTAATAGCGCAAATGTATCAATTGCATTACCTATAGGTCCATAAATTTTATCTTTTATTAAGGGATAAAGTGCAGAACGTAAACTTAGTGGCAGCCCATGTCTAAAACTAAAAAAAGCGAGTATTATCGCAACCATAGCATAAATAGCCCAACCATGGAGTCCCCAGTGGAAATAGGTTAATTTAAGCGCTTCTTGGGCATCTGTAATTTGTCCTCCCTCTCCTAGAGGTGGTGAGACAAAATGCATTAGTGGCTCCGCAACACCAAAGAACATTAGGCCAATCCCCATCCCTGTTGAAAAGAGCATTGCAAACCACGTGAAATTCCCATAATCAGGGCTTTCATGATCAAGCCCTAACTTGATATCACCTAAACGACTAATTCCAAGTACTATGGTCGTAAAAAATATCACAGCAACAGTAAATACATAAAACCAACCAACATCACTAATTAACCAAGATTGAAGATCTTCAAATGTATTTTTCATTTTTTCTGGTTGCCAAAAACTCATTCCAACCAGTAAAAATATAATGGTAATTGCGCTAATAAATACCTGCCAATTAACTTTCAACAATGAAGGTTTAGTTGGCGTTAGTTGTTCACTCATTATAAATAGACTCCTAAATTGATAATAATTAAATGTAACTTACTTAATACACTTTTGTAAGGATATTAAAGATTAGATTCAAAGGACTAAGTCAAAAATTTTTATAAACGGCAATAAATGAATAAAAAGGAAGAGTACCTTTGCATTTTATTGCTTCTTTCATGAGGACTTGCAATCAAAAACGAGGTAATAAGAAATGTAATTGCGATCCATTGCATTAGTTGAAAAACGCTTTAAAAAATTCCTTTTTAAATAACTCTTTTTTATTAATAGCATATATCTTTAAAAAAAGGTACTTGACAAATTTAAATGCAGTTTCAAAGATTACATTTAAGCTTATCAGAACATTTTACTCTGCAGTTTGAGAAATTTGCATCTCATTTAAATTAAAATTAAAAACAATTACTTATATAAGATAAATGGTCTATTTGAGTCATACTAAGTCTAAACAAGAAAATATAAATGAAAAGATTTGTATTTTTTTGTCAGTTTAATTTATTTTTATGTTTTGAGATAACTTGATACAAATTGATTGGTTGATTAGACTATATTTTTGATACTAGTGAATATTTTAATTTCCCGAGAAACAGATACTAGAAAAATAGCTAAAGCCTGCTAGAATCATTGAGATCATTTTAATTTTATTAGTGGAAAATACTGATTAAATTTGAACTATTCAATTACACTAAACTGAGTAATTTAAACTCATGTTTTTTTTGTTTTTTGTTTTTTGTTTTTTGGGTCGGGATCTTTTTTAATATTTCATTTTGAACGATTAATATTAGATTTCTTCTTGCTTGTCAAAATGACGAATGACGTTATTTAATACGTTGGGAACAAAAATAGACAAGATAAGTCTCTTCAAACCAAGCATACTTTCTATTTATTGAAGACAAACTATTTAAAAAGGATGATTTATGGCGATAACGTTTAAAGATGTTGCAAAACTCGCTGGCGTATCAACTCAAACTGTCTCTAGAGTCATCAATGGTTCGCCTAGTGTTACTGATGCAACTAGAGAGTCTGTCAATCAAGCGATTAAAGCGCTTGGCTACATTCCAAACAAAAATGCACAAATTTTAAGCCGTAATCAATCTAATGTCATAGGCATTATTTCACTTGATTTTTCCTTGCACGGTGTTGCACTCACCACCAATGGAATTAGAAAAACCGCTAAAAAAGTCGGATATGCGACGGCTTTTTCAATAAGTGAATCCATTAACTTTGAGAGTGTCAAACAGAGCATACATGAACTCCTCTCTCAAAAAGTAGATGGTATTGTTATCAATATCCCGTTAGATGCCAAAACTGCTGAATTAATTCAATCTCAATATCCTAATACACCGATTATATTTATAGAGGCATCACCAGATGCACAGGTTAATATGATATATAATGAAAACCATCAAGGAGCTTTATTGGCAGCAGAACATTTGATAGCACAAAATAGAAAACGTTTTTTATTAATTACTGGAGATGCAGCATCAACTGCCTCCAAAATTAGGCTAGAGGCGTGGATAAATTGTTTAAAGCAAGCCGAGGTTCATATTGTTAAAATTTTCCAAGGTGATTGGAAAACACCCTCTGGCTATCTATCTATAAAACAAGCGATTGCCAGTAAAATTGATTTTGATGCCATACTCTGTGCAAATGATCAAATGGCCTTAGGCGCGCTATGTGCACTGAATGAAAGTGGATTTTCTGTTCCTAAAAAAATAAGTATTATGGGATTTGATGATACCCAAGACAGTATTTTTTTTACCCCCCCGCTCAGTACGATCAAACAAAATTTTGAAGGGATTGGCCACGCTTCTGTTCTTCAATTGATTAAATTAATAGAAGAAAAAATTCAATTCAAGGAGTGGATTCAACACCCTCAAAATACAACAAATGGATTGAGTGAATCTCTCAAGTCAAAAAAATCAAATACCTCGAATTTTATTAAAGAATCTATCGCTGTTGAACTGATTGTAAGGGAAAGTTCAATTAATCCAAAAACCACTGAAAGATCTGCAAGTAAAGAGCAACTTATCGATCAAATCAAACAATTACATAATATAGTAATGAATTTACCAGAGTAAGACTCCTTTGCAGCAGTTCTATGATTGAGTCAGATGAGCAAATTTTTGCTTTAATCAACTAAACAATATATATGTTTTAAAACATACTATATTGTTTTCGAAAACATTGTGATTTAAACCAAATTTATTGATATAAAAGTTCTTTTTTTTAAACAAATACGTTATCATTAAAACTACTTTTGTTTACGAAAACAAATCTAATTTAGGAGCACATATGAATATTTTAGTTACTGGTGGTTTAGGATATATAGGTAGCCACACATGCATTGAGTTAATAAATGCAGGATATCATCCTATTGTGTTTGACAATCTATCTAACGCCAAAAAACAAGTCATCGACAGAATTAAAACTATCACAGGAAAAGAAATCACATTTGTAGAAGGAGATATTCGTGATGAATCCGCTTTATCTTCACTCTTCGAAAAATACCAATTTAATTGTGTCATTCATTTTGCAGGTCTAAAGGCAGTAGGTGAGTCGGTACAGCAACCATTAAAATATTATGATGTTAACGTTAATGGAACGTTAACTTTACTCAGAGTCATGCAGCATCATAACGTTTATCAATTAATTTTTAGCTCGTCTGCTACTGTCTATGGAATTCCTGATACTGTCCCAATAGAAGAATCTGCACCTACAGGCCAAACAACCAATCCTTATGCTACTTCAAAATATATGGTTGAACGTGTTTTAGAAGATACAAGTGCCTCTAACCCCCATTGGAAATTCATCATACTTCGCTATTTTAATCCTGTAGGTGCACACCAAAGCGGTTTAATTGGTGAAGATCCACAAGGCATACCTAATAATTTGATGCCGTTTATATCACAAGTAGCTGTGGGTAAAAGAGATAAACTGTCCGTTTATGGAAATGATTATGAAACAAAAGATGGCACGGGTGTCAGAGATTATTTGCATGTGGTAGATCTTGCCAAAGGCCATCTATCAGCTGTTAAGTATATCAGTACATCTAAAGGAACTACAGCATTTAATCTAGGCACTGGTAACGGTTTATCTGTTCTTGAGGTGGTAGAAGCGTTCAAAGAGCACAACAAAGTGGATATACCTTACGTAATTACAGAAAGACGAGCTGGAGATATAGACAGCTACTATGCCAATAACAGTAAGGCAAAAAAACTTTTAAATTGGCAGGCTGAACTTGACCTTGAAGACATGGTTAAAGATACATGGCATTGGCAGTCTAATAATCCCAATGGCTATGATGAATAATTAATCATTGGTGGCATACCATGATCCCTAACAAGTTACAGTGTATGTTCCTAATGATGTTTTAGATACGTATAGCTTTTTTAAAACTTATTTTTTCCTAATTTTATTTTATCCACATCAATTCAGATTTTGGAGAATCTCATGTTTGATTTCAAAGAACATTCTCATAGACGTTACAATCCTCTACTCGAACAATGGGTCCTCGTTTCTCCTCATCGTTCAAAACGCCCTTGGTCTGGCCAAAATGAAAAACAACCTACAGAATCTCTCCCTGAATATGATAAAGGGTGTTTCTTATGCCCAGGCAATGAAAGAATTTCTGGTGATAAGAATCCCGACTATACTGGAACTTACGTCTTTCAAAATGATTTCTCTGCGTTATTACCACAAACCCCCTCTTTGCCAGTCTCAGATGACACAGATAGTTCATTACAAAATCGCCTTTTAAAAGCGCAAAATGCACGTGGGATCAGTAAAGTAATCTGTTTTTCTCCAAAACATAATTGTCCGATGCCAGCACTAAGTATTGAAGAAATAGAGAATGTCATTACGACTTGGCAATCAGAACTTAAACTTTTAAGCCAAGACTATTTATGGGTTCAAATATTTGAAAATAAAGGGGAAGCAATGGGTTGCTCCCAGCCTCATCCACATGGGCAAATTTGGGCCAATGATTTTTTGCCTAATGAATTGCATAAAGAAAACGTAGCTTTAAAAAAATATCATGATGAAAATGGCTCAAATTTACTGTTAGACTACGCACTTTTAGAATCGAGTCTTAAAGAACGTGTTGTCGTTGAAAATGAAGACTGGATAGTTGTTACCCCCTACTGGGCTTCATGGCCTTTTGAAACCCTATTATTACCTAAACAACCTCTCTTTCGTTTAGAAGAGATGACGCACAGGCAATCTCATCACTTGGCTAAAATATTAAAATCTTTGACAGTAAAATACGATAATTTATTTGAGACATCCTTCCCTTATTCAATGGGTTGGCATTTTGCGCCCTATTTTAAGGACAACCGTTCTATTGAGCACTGGCAGTTACACGCACATTTTTATCCACCTCTATTAAGAAGTGCTTCGGTAAAAAAATTCATGGTCGGCTATGAAATGCTCGCAGAAGCACAAAGAGATCTTACACCAGAACAAGCTGCGCACAAATTGCGTGATTTATCTGAAAAACACTATCTATTTGATTAATTCAAATAGTTAAACATAAACTTCGTCTTCAAATTGAGGCGATTTAATTGAGTAATTGATTACATCGATATGAAGGTAAAAACGATGAGTACAACAGAAAATTTAACAAACACAGCTTATAATGGTGTAGACAAGTCATTAATTAGCAAAGTCAATTTAGCCTTTAGTGAATTGTTTAAAATGCCAGCCCAACATTTTGTTCAATCGCCAGGTAGGGTCAATCTGATTGGTGAGCATACGGATTATAATGAAGGATTTGTATTACCTTGCGCTATTAACTACCATACACTTGTTGCAGTTTCACTAAGAGATGATAGCCAAGTACATGTAGTTGCATTAGATTATAATAATCAAAAAGATATTATCGAACTTGATAAACCCCTTTCTTTTAACTCTTCACCCGAAATGATGTGGTCAAACTATATCAGAGGGGTTTTGGCGGAAATCATAAAATCTCACCCCTCAATTAAAGGGATGAATATCGTTGTGAGTGGCAATGTCCCTCAAGGCGCTGGCTTAAGTTCTTCCGCATCACTTGAAATCGCGATTGCTCAAACGGTAAATCAACTTAATGCTCTTAACCTTTCTGAAAAGGAACTTGCGATTATAGGACAAGCCGCTGAAAATAATTTTGTCGGCTGTAATTGTGGAATAATGGATCAGATGGTTGTTGCAGCAGGTGAATTAAATCATGCCATGCTATTAGATTGTCGTAGCCTCGCAATAGAAGCCATTGCCCTTCCTAAAAACTTGAACATTTTAATTATTAACTCAAATAAAAAAAGAGGCCTTGTTGATAGTGAATACAATTTAAGGCGTCAATCTTGTGAGCAGGTAGCCAAAACACTAGGTGTCTCTTCCTTAAGAGACATAAACATCGATAGGCTTATGCATTCGAAAGATAAACTTGATACAATCAGTTTTAAAAGGGCTCTGCATGTGATCACCGAAAATCAAAGGACCCTTGATGCCACCATTGCTTTAAAAACACACGATTTAGCCACTTTATCTAATTTAATGCAAGCCTCTCATCAATCAATGAAAGAGGACTTTGAAATCACCGTACCAGAAATTGATTTAATTGTGTCTTTATGTCATGAGGTCATTCAAGACCAAGGTGGTGTAAGAATGACAGGTGGAGGATTTGGAGGCTGTGTTGTTGCCTTAATTCCTCAGGAACTCATAAAACCTGTTATTGAGACAGTAGAAAAAAATTATCAAAAAGAGACGGGGCTTATTGCCTCATTTTACCTGTGTCAAAGTGCGAGCGGTGCCGGATTATTGGACATACGAGTGTAAATAACTCAAGCATGTTTTTTTGTGTAAGTTAAGTATCTTGACAAGTTCCGCTCTCCATTTTGTTTTACTGTGAGATACCCCCTAATTAATCGGTATCCCTAACAGAATGAATTGTTTAGATTTTAGCCTTGACTATAAATTAGGAACAAGCTAAGAACGAGTCTTTTGCAATTGACTAAGTAACATTTATCGTTACATTTGTAGCGATTAAATAATGTTTCCTGATTTTTTTGTTATTTAATATACATTGAGCATTTAATTGATAAATTAGATCTGCATCTGAAATAATTACACCTAATGGATAAGATATATTATATGACTCATGACAGTTTTTATGAACACTTTGCTGATTCACTCTATGAGGATGGCAAACCAATCAATTTAGTCAAACTAACAAACAAGAATAATGTTTCTATTACCTTAATGGACATTGGTGCAACATGGCTAAGATGTCAATTACCTCTTAAAAATACTCTAAATGAATCTTTTAGAGATATTATTCTTTTTGCTAAGAATCTATCCGCACATAAAAAACAAACTGCCTATTTGGGAGTGACTGTTGGACCTTATGCTAATCGAATCGCAAACGCCTGCTATCATCTTAATGGCAAGCACTACTCTTTATTAGCCAATGAGGGAGAGAATGCACTTCATGGGGGACAAATAGGACTAGATAAACTCCGTTTTGAAATAGCACATATCTCAAAGCAATCAGTCCATTTTAAAACTCAAAGTCTGATTGATGGATTCGCTAAACCTATTGCCATTGAGGTCATTTATGAATTGTCAGACGATGATTCGATTTCCCTTACTTATAAAGGATTAAGTAGTGAAGATACGTTTTTAAATTTGACGAATCATGCCTACTTTAACTTATCAGGTATAGAGTCAGAACATTCTATTTTCGATCACTTTATTTATTTAAATTCAAATAATTATCTTGAGCTATCAGAATCAAATATTCCAACAGGCAGGATAGTCAACTGCAAAAACACGGATGCAGATTTAACCACCCTATCCCAATTCAAACGTCCTTATGACACTGCCTTTATTCTGGAAAAAACAGCTAATCAAAGTGGTAAAGCTGATGTAGTTCTTATTAGTCCAGATAAAGATGTCAGTTTAAAACTGTTCACGACCAAACCTTCAATTCAATTATATACAGCTGATTTTATGACGAATGCAGAAGGACCTTTTGGAATGTATCCTAGAAGTCACGGCGTAGCGATTGAACCACAATATTTTCCTGACGGGCCCAACCACCCTGAATGGGTAGGAAAAAATGGTTTTTTAAAAGCAAATTCAGCTTATGAACACAAGACAATTTATCAATTAACTTTTTCGCAGTAATTGCCTGATAACCCAATAAGAGTTGAGACAGTTATCAACAACAAATGTTTGCGATAACAATGTGAATAAGAACACACTTTTAATTTAATAAATACCTAAAAACAATATTATCAAGTAACATAACAGACATTCATGTAAATAAGTTTTATACTAAATTATAAATATTCATCTATATTTGTTTTCACTAACATTGAAGAGTTACCCATCATGACAACGTTCAATCAATTGATAAAAACTAACATTAAAGAAAGTGCAGCAAAGGTCATTCACTTAAAAAGTTCAAACCTGAGTCTGTTGATTTTATGTGAGCGTATGCCAACTCTGATTTATTGGGGCAAAAGAATTAAAAATCTCAACTCTTCGTGTATTGAATTACCTCATGATGAAGAACGAAACACGCTAAACGATGAAGTCTCTTTAGTTTTAAATATGCTAGCTGCATTATCAAAACCAGTACCTCAAGGTGGACTTGACGATTTTATTCCGTTGAGTTTATGTCCAGAGTCGGCTTCAGGACTATTTAGTAGCCCAGGTGTTGAAGGACACAAAGAAGGCAAACACTGGGCGCCTTTATTTAATTTAATTCAATGTGAAGTGAGTTCACATAAGGATGTGGAGAAATTACAGTGCATACTTATCGATAATATATGTGAACTTGAATTAACAATCGAACTTAAGCTCCATACAAAAGAAGATATTGTGGAAAAAAATCTCAGCTTAAAGAATTTAAGCCAAAGCCCCTACACGTTGAATAAACTGGCTCATACCCTACCCTTTTTCGACGAGGAGTCTGTACTTACCTCTTTTCATGGTCGCTGGTGTCAAGAGATGCAAAAACTGGTACAACCCATAGAAAGAAAAAGTATTATTCAAGAAAATCGCAGAGGCAAAACCTCGTTAGAATATTTTCCTGGTGTCATCATTAGCAAACGTGAAACAAATGAATTTCATGGAGATGCAATAGGCTTTCATTTGGCATGGAGCGGAAACCATCAATTTAATGTTCATGTCGAGACTGATGCTAAAAGATTTGTTCAAGCGAATGAGCTTTTAATGCCAGGAGAAATTATATTACAAAACAATGATACATATCATGTACCTACTTTATATGCCTCTTATAGCCAACAGGGTTTTAATGGGATGTCCCAAAATTTTCATGCGTTCATCAGAAACAATTTAGTGAAATTTGCTCAAGATCTCCCTGTTAGACCAATCCATTTAAATACTTGGGAAGGCATCTATTTTGACCACGACCCCAAATATATTTTATCTATGGCAGAAAAAGCCAGTGAAGTGGGTATTGAACGTTTTATTATTGATGATGGTTGGTTTATTGGGCGAAGCGATGACAAACGTGCATTAGGGGACTGGTATGTTGATAAAAATAAATATCCTGAAGGACTCACTCCCATTATAGAAAAAGTGCATGCTTTGGGTATGCAATTTGGGCTTTGGGTAGAACCTGAAATGATAAGCAAGGAGTCATTACTCTTTAAAAACCATCCAGAATGGTTGCTTGAAACCCCTGGGTATATTCAGCCTACGGGTAGATATCAATATGTGCTGAACTTACAGCTAGAAGATTGTTTTGACTATGTTTTTGAACGCTTAGATACACTACTAAGTGAATATCCTATCAATTATCTAAAATGGGATATGAACAGAGATTTAGTGCAAGCTTCTCACAACTTTACCGCAGCCTACAGTAAACAAACCCATCAGGTCTATCGCTTAATTGATAAGCTTAAAAAGAAGCACCCAAATGTTGAAATTGAGTCTTGTGCTTCTGGTGGCGGAAGAATGGATTATGAGATATTAAAAAGAACCCAAAGATTCTGGGCATCTGACTGCAATGATGCATTTGAAAGACAATCTATTCAACGAAATCTCAGCTATTTTTTCCCACCAGAAATTTTAGGGACTCATATTGGAGCATCCATAAGCCATTCGACTTATCGACAACATACTGTCAATTTCAGAGCGATTACTGCCTTATTTGGTCATATGGGAATTGAGTTCGATCCGCTTAAAACCCCAAGTTCCGAATTAGATGAATTAACTCATTATCTTACACTGCACAAAGAATTAAGACCTTTACTTCATAAAGGTAAAGCGTTTCGTCTAGATTCCATAGATAAAAGCCAAATTATCCATGCGGTCAGTGATGATACTCAAACCATTATCTCTATTGCACAAATGGCCATGCCCAGTTTTTCAACGCCACCCGTTGTTAAATTGCCATTTTTAGAGGAAAACAGTCGATACAAAATAGAGTGCTTAGATATCCCAGCAAACTGTGGTCATTTGATGAAGAAATGGCCTGAGTGGTTAAAGCATTTACTACCCTCTATGGGGACTTATGACTTCAAATCACACACTTCAATTCAGATGGCGAAACAAATCCATTCACCTATTTGGCTAAACGGTGAGATGATTGCCAACATAGGACTTGCTTTACCTATTTTAGATCCACAAACCGCTATGTTGCTTAAATTAACTAAGCAATAAGCACAATCCTTACGTGAAACTGAACCTAGAATCACGTACCAACAAAAGGGAATAAACGATGAAAAAAAACGTAAAATATACTCTCAGTCTTTTAAGTGCCTCACTTAGTTTATGCTCATTAAGTGTGTTTGCAAAATCTGATAGCCTGACTGTTTGGGCTTGGGATCCTAATTTTAATATTGCGATTATGCAAACTGCAAAAGAAATTTACCAAGCGAAAAACCCTGATGTAGAAATCAAAATAGAAGATTTTGCTAAAGCAGATGTGGAACAAAAAATGCAGGCAATGCTAGCCTCAGGGATGAGCGATACGCTACCTGATATCGTTTTAATAGAAGACTATAATGCACAAAAGTTTTTAACTTCCTATCCAGGCGCATTTGAACCTATGAATGGCAAAGTCGATTACAGTCAATTTGCCCCTTACAAAATAAAAATGATGACTGTCGATGATAAAACTTATGGACTCCCTTTTGATACAGGTGTAACCGGTCTATATTATCGCACTGATTATATTGAACAAGCAGGTTTTAAAAAAGAAGATCTGCAAAATATTACTTGGGATCGTTATATCGAAATAGGCAAAACCGTTAAAGAAAAAACGGGAAAATTTATGATGGGAATGGAGCCAGCTGAAGCAGGATTAGTACGTATTATGATGCACTCGGCAGGTAGCTGGTATTTCGATGATAACGGAGAATTAAACCTTAAAAATAATACCGCCTTCAAACGTGCTCTTGAGTTACAAAAAGAGATGCATAAAGCGGGAATTGTTAGACCTGCTTTAGGATGGTCAGATTGGGTAAGTGTATTCACCTCTGGAGATTCCACTAGTATTATTAACGCAGGCGTATGGATAACTCCGACGGTAGAAAGTACCAAAGATCAAGCTGGAAAATGGGCTGTAGCTCCTTTACCCAAGTTAACTGGCGTTGATAACGCTACGCATTACTCAAATATTGGTGGCTCGAGCTGGTACGTTTTTTCTGCTAGCCCTAATAAAGATAAAGCCATTGAATTTTTAAATGAAACATTTGGTAAAGACGTCAGCTTCTATGACAAAATTCTTACCGAACGTGGAGCTGTAGGAACATTTATCCCAGCAAGTCAGTCTGAAGCTTATAAAAAACCGATTGAGTTTTTTGGTGGACAAACTATCTATCAAGATTTTGCTAACTGGTTTGGCCAAATTCCTAGCATAAACTATGGTCTCTATACTTATGAAGCGGATGAAGCACTAAAAGCGCTTATGCCTGCTTACTTTAATGACCAAATGACACTAGATCAATTAATTGAAGAACTCGAAACTTCTTTACAGTATCAAATTCAATAGTTTTTAATAATTCATGGCTTAACGAATAACAAACGTTAAGCCATTAGTTTAGCCAGTGGATGTTTTAAACACTTTATGTTGCATCAATATGCAACCCAAAGAAGGTAACTATGCAAGCTACTCAACGTAAAAGTTTTCATAAATTTTATGACATTAATGGTTGGCTTTTTGTGTCCATCGCCCTTGGGCTGATTGCCATATTTATGCTTTACCCTATTATCAATTCTTTGTGGCTATCCACTCAATCTGGGAAAGGGGTTGTTACTAAATTCGTCGGTTTAGGAAATTTTTCTCGTCTCTTAAATGACAAGGTCTTTTTAACGGCATTGACCAATACCTTTATTTTTTTAATTATTCAAGTGCCTATCATGATCTTGATATCTCTTGCCACAGCATCGTGTTTGAATTCTTCAAAACTCATGGGCCGCAGTTGGTTTAGACTGGCAATTTTTTTACCCTGTGTCACTTCATTAGTCGCTTATTCTATCGTATTTAAAAGTATGCTGAGCTATGATGGGATTGTTAACTCCACACTTTTATCGCTCGGTATCATTGACTCACCTATCCCATGGTTAACCGACCCTTTTTGGGCGAAAGTCACCATTATCGTTGCCATCACATGGCGCTGGACAGGCTATAATATGATTTTTTATTTAGCTGCTATGCAAAATATAGATAAGTCTATTTATGAAGCAGCTAGACTTGAAGGAGTCACCCCGATTCAGGCTTTCTTTAGAATTACGATTCCTTTACTCAAACCAGTCATTTTATTTACTTCCATTATGTCAACCATAGGGACACTTCAACTATTTGATGAAGCGATGAATATTACTCAAGGTGGCCCGTCTAATGCAACCCTAACGTTATCCATGTATATCTATAACTTGTCCTTTAAATTTGTGCCTAATTTTGGTTATGCAGCTACAGTATCGTACGTCATTGTGATATTTTCTGCGCTGTTTGCGTTTATACAGTTTAAAGTGGCTAAGGATAAATAAAGATGAATAAGACTCCTCGTTTTTCTGATAGATTTTATCGTATATTAATGTATGTTTTTCTCTCTTTTATGGCATTTGTTTCGGTTTTTCCATTCTACTGGTTAGTAGTAAGCAGTACCAACACCTCAACCGATGTCACTAAAGGCAAATTAACATTTGGATCGGAATTTATAAATAATTTTTCTAGACTCAATGAATCCGCTGATTTGGGATTGATGTTTTTCAATAGTGCTAAAATCTCTTTATTAGGTACCATTCTTACATTAATTGTCGCTTCTCTCGCTGGCTATGGGTTTGAAATTTACAAATCAAAACTACGCGATCGCGTTTTTAATGTCATCCTGCTAACCATGATGGTTCCTTTTGCGGCGCTTATGATCCCACTTTTTCAAATGATGGCAAAGTTTAATCTGTTAAATACCCATCTAGCCGTTATCTTGCCAAGCATTGCCTCTGTTTACATCATTTTTTATTTTAGACAATGTGCAAAACAATTTCCTAAAGAGTTAATTGATGCGGCTAGAGTCGACGGTGTTAAAGAGTGGAAAATTTTTGTCTATGTCTTTTTTCCATCCATGCGTTCAACCTATGCGGCGGCATTTATCATCACATTCATGGCTAACTGGAATAACTACCTGTGGCCTTTAATTGTTCTTCAGTCTTCTGAAACTAAAACGTTAAATCTAATGTTATCTTCTTTATCCTCTGCTTACGTCCCTGATTTTGGCGTAATAATGATAGGCACTTTAGTGACTACCTTACCTACATTATTGGTCTTTTTTGCTATGCAAAAACAATTTGTGGCAGGGATGGTAGGTTCAGTGAAATAAAGCATGTACTTTGATTTATAAAAGCAATATTTACCCATAATTCTATATATTTAATAATAGAGGCACTCTAATGACTCATTCAAATGCTACATACAACTATAATAATGATTGGATTTTTATTGAGGGAAGTTATACTTCTGTACCTGAAGATAAATTATCAGCGAGCCAAAATGTAACGCTCCCACATAATGCCGTAGATTTACCTTATAACTATTTTGATGAAACCTGTTATCAAAAACCGTTCACTTATCAAAAAGTCATTCATTGGGAGCAATCTTTTGAAAACAAACAAGTTTGGATCCAATTTGATGGTGCAATGGCAAATTCCCACGTATACCTTAATGGAACTCTTATTTGTGAACATAAAGATGGTTATACTCCTTTTGAAGTCAATATTACCCCTTATCTTAAAGAAAAAGATGGCGTTCTGACAGTCATCATTGATGGCTCTGAAAACCCGAATATCCCTCCTTTTGGCGGTCAAATTGACTATTTAACTTATGCGGGTATCTACCGCCACGTTTGGTTAAAAACTAAAGATGAAATTCGTCTCAAAAACATCAGAGCGATTCCAACACATATCTTAGCTGACGATGCACAAGGTCAACAAACCACGTCTAAAACCGCGCAGCTTGAAATCACTGCATTTATTGAAAGTGTGGATAATGCCCACAGTGAATCTAAAACGCCCGTTACCCTAATTGCTACGCTTAAGGATAAAAATAATGTCATTGTTTCAAGTAAAACAGTGACTATTACCCTAGAACAAAATGTATCACAAACAGAGTCAACCTTTGTTATTGATGATCTTAATCTCATTGAACTTTGGGATGTTAACAACCCTGTTCTTTATACACTAGACGTAAGCATTGCTAATCAAACAAGCCAAGATGTTTTTACCCATAAAATCGGCTTTAGGCAAGTTAAATTTACTGAGAATGGCTTTTTACTCAATGGGAGAAAACTAAAAATCCGTGGGATCAATAGGCACCAATCATACCCTTATGTAGGCTATGCAATGGGTGATCACGCTCAGCGTATGGATGCTGATTTAGTTAAAAAAGAACTGAAATTTAACTTAGTAAGAACGTCACATTACCCTCAAGCGAAAAGCTTTTTAGAAAGATGTGATGAGTTAGGTCTACTGGTTTTTGAAGAAATCCCTGGATGGCAACATATAGGTGATGAAGCCTGGCAGGCGGTAACGATTGATAGTGTTAAACGAATGATTGAAAGAGATTGGAACCATGCAAGTATCATTCTCTGGGGAGTTCGTATCAATGAATCTCCTGATAATAGATCTTTTTATGAAAAAACCAATGCTATGGCAAAATCTTTAGACATTAGCCGTCAGACTGGAGGCGTACGCTGCATACCAAACAGTGAACTATTAGAAGATGTCTATACTATGAATGACTTTGTTTTAAATGGTGGAGAACTTGCATTACGTACCCAACAAGTAGTAACCGGCCTCGACAGAAAAGTACCTTATATGGTCACTGAGTTTAATGGTCATATGTTCCCGACTAAACGTTTCGATCCTGAGTTACATCAAGTTGAGCATGTCACGCGCCATCTTCGTGTAATGAATGCCTATTATGCCGATGAGTCTATATCTGGAGGCATTGGTTGGTGTTTATTTGATTATA
Organism: Thorsellia kenyensis; assembly: GCF_042432445.1. Lineage (NCBI taxonomy): Bacteria > Pseudomonadati > Pseudomonadota > Gammaproteobacteria > Enterobacterales > Thorselliaceae > Thorsellia > Thorsellia kenyensis. Next base: position 49,448 of record NZ_JBHLXE010000111.1, read on the forward strand.
ATACTCACAAAGATTTTGGTGCAGGTGATAGAATTTGTTACCACGGCATCACTGATATGTTTAGGATCCCTAAATTTGCCGCCTATGCCTATAAAAGCCAGTGTGAACCTGAGGAAGAAATTGTTCTACAACCTGTTACCGTATGGGCTCGTGGGGAACGCCCTGAATGCCTTGTTTTACCAACGATGATTTTAACTAACCTGGATAAGGTTGAATTTCAAGTAGGCGATCATACAATTAAAACAGTCTATCCTTCTAATAATCGTTATCCCAATCTTCCTCACCCACCTATGATTGTAGATGATTCTATTATTTCAGCTGAAGAGTTTGGTCTTTGGGGGATGAAATGGTCGAGCGTCACTATGCGTGGCTATCTCAATGGGCAATGTGTTAAAACAGTGCATATGCCTGAAAATCCAGTTGCAAGCCATTTAACCATCGCTAGCGATTATGACTCCTTACCTGTAAAACAAAGGGCACAAACACGTGTCATAGTAAATGCATTTGATCAAGCCGATAACATTTTATGGTTTATCGATGATTTTATTACGATAGATGTTCAAGGTGATGCAAAAGTAATTGGTCCTACTCAACTTATTCTTAAAGGCGGCGCGGTAGGCTTTTGGCTAGAAGCTGGCAATACGCCAGGCCCTGTATCAATTAAAGTCACTAGTAACCGTTTTGACGCAGTGACGTTAAGCATTACTTTAACTGAGGAATAACTCATGGCTGATATTTCAATTAAAAAATTAATTAAACGGTATGATAAAACCCAGACCATTCACGGTATAGATCTTGAAATCAAAAGTGGTGAATTTACTGTATTTGTAGGCCCCTCTGGGTGCGGTAAATCAACCTTATTAAGAATGATTGCCGGACTTGAAGAGATTACAGAGGGAGAGTTATGGATTGACAATCAATTAGTTAACCATGTAGATCCTGCTAATCGTGGTGTGGCGATGGTTTTTCAATCCTATGCACTTTACCCTCATATGACGGTAGAAGAAAATATGGGATTTGGCTTGAAAATGAATGGCGTTGATAAATCTGTTATCCAAGCCAGAGTTAATGCCGCCGCAAAAACTCTTCAAATGGAACATTTACTTAAAAGAAAACCAAAAGATCTGTCCGGAGGACAAAGGCAACGTGTTGCCATAGGAAGAGCGATAGTACGTGAACCTAAGGTTTTCTTATTTGATGAACCATTATCTAATCTTGATGCTGAACTGCGTGTTGATATGCGCTTACAGATTGCTAAACTACATTATGAGTTACAGAACACTATGATTTACGTGACACATGATCAAGTCGAGGCAATGACGTTAGCAGATAAAATCGTAGTTCTTAGAGCTGGCAATATAGAACAAGTAGGCTCGCCACTTGATTTATATCATAGACCCATCAATGAATTTGTTGCAGGATTCATTGGATCGCCTAAAATGAATTTTATTCCGGGTGTTATCAAATCAAATAACTATGAAAATGGTGACAAAGCCTATGTTACGGTTGAATTAGCTAACAAGCAGACTATCGTATTGCCTATCAATTATTTAGAAAAAGTCTCAATTGGAGATAATGTCAAATTAGGAATAAGACCTGAACACATCCAACTTTTTAGTGATGATACGGTAGTTCCTGATACTCACCATACTCTTGTTTTTGATAGTGAAGTTAGTGAACGTCTTGGCAGTGCCACATACCTATTTGGACGAATAGGTGATGTTGAAGGATTTAAAGTACAAATGAATGGCGATCATCATGTGGGTATGTTTCAAAAAATTAACGTCATGTTTGCGTTAAGTGATTGCCATTTATTTAATAAAGAGGGTTTACGGATTTCACCCAATAACTAAATAGATTAAAAATTAACGCAGTTTAACATGTTCTAAAATCAATCCTCCGCTGGGGGAGGATCGATTTTAGAGATTATGACAATACCAAATCTTTCCAGAATCAATAAAACCAGGGGCCAACTCTTCTTCTATCGATAGTTGGCATTAGCAAAAAGTAACATAGAAAAAAATCCTACGATAAGTGACAACAATAGTAACAAAAATAATGTCCATGCATACGGTAATATTAAGACATAAAGTAAAAGCCAACTCGCAGCAATAATAGCTTTTATGGCAAAACCAAAACGCAGTGCACTAGGCAAAGCAAATTCGTAGCTTTTCTTGCGTCTTATTAGCTCTCCTTCAATACTCAAAGCAACATAATACACACACAACCACGGTAAAAACAGCGTCAATACATTTTTTTTAAATAAAACCAAAAACCACAGTTTACTCAAAAGTTCAATACGCTGATTCATCCAATTAAAATAGCTGTTTCCTAAGGTTTCTAATCCCTTAGAATGCATTTTTTCATCTCCACTTGGGATAAAAAAATGCTGTACATGTTTTTTTAATCCTGAATGAATGACTAATTTTTGGTAATCGCTGTTTGTCTTTTGCAGTATCCGCTGACAGGTTGTATCCCCTAGTACATTTTTAATATTTATTTGATGTTCATTTATGTGCAATGTGAGAGATTGTTCGGTAGATAATCCGAGAATTAATAGGCAAAGCACAAGCAAAGACAGGGATAGTAATATGATGAGGAAAATTTTGTTCACTTAATTTTATTCTATTTAATTGTTTTTTTTCGTTTTCGGAACTTGTCAAGGTAGTTGTTAGTTATTCAATAGCGTTTCATTATTTAGTTAAACAGTTAATGAGTGGTTAAAATAGGTAATCTGCCCTTTAAAATTTTTCCCCCAGATACCATAGCGATATACTCAAGGTTGGGTAACTGACCAAGTAAATCTTTAGGAAAAAGTGTCACTTCTTCTTCCTGAAGTCTCTTTCCTGCTGAACCACTAGCAAGTAGTAGTTCTTCAGCATGATTATTTGTCCCAATATCATTAATAATTGTATTGATCCTTACCATAGGAAAATTATCAGCGACATATTGCTGAGTTTTTGCATCCATAATTCTGAAGATAAGAAAATTATTGATATTACCAAGAACCTGAAGTGCCTTAGCTTCACTTCCTGTTCTCGCCGCGAAGTCTGCAAATGTCTGTGTTGCTACGACACAACGCATTTTTGCACCACGTCCTTTATTTAATAATTGAATAAAGGGATCGTTTATAACTTCAGCCGCTTCATCAATAAAAATATTTACAGGGAGATTTTCAATTCCATAATTATATCTATCCCCTGCAACCGCAGTAAGATCGGATAATAATAAAGAACCTATCGCACTACCCACCATCGCATCTGTCAGTGAATCTAAGCCGATATAAGCCACACTATTCGTTTGGATAATTTTAGCAAAATCAGTAATTTTATCATCAATATGCTCCAGGGTAGATTTAGGGGAAAGTAAGGGACCTAACTCACTTGAAGTCAACATATTTAATACTGGCATTAAAGAGGCCACCATCTTTGAGTAATGTGTTCTATCATGCTTGAACATACTTAATAATCCTTCCAAATCGCTATTAGGATAATGAGGTTGTACTTCTGAAAAATAGTATTCATATAAATAATGTGCCATTTTCATTTTTTGGTTATTGGCCTTAACTTTTATCTCTGTAAATACTTCATTAAATTGTATGATATTTTTTTTAGCATAGGCATATACCGCTTTGACAACTAATTCTTCAGGACCACTTTCTAGATAATAACGAAGTGTTTTAAGGCTAGGTCTTTGCCCTATGATGAGTAATCCCTGCACAATGTTATTCAGTGCCATTTGACCAAATGCTTTAAAGGGATCGGCCCCAGTTTCTGATGGAATGAGCGCAGCAATACGACTTGCTATCTCGGTGCCTCGATTAAAATTTCGCAGCGGATTGATTTTGACAGAGTGCTCAGGGAAGCCAGGATGAAAGTAGATAAATCGTTCAGCAGCACAGATATGTTCACAAGCCCTTTTTGCATTGTTACATAAAGCTTTGTCTCCTTTAGGATCGATAATTATAACCGCTTCATTTCGCAAAATAGCCTGAGTGATCAATGTATCAAAGCAACGAGTTTTTCCAGCACCAGTGGTTCCAACAATTAGGGTATGTCCCTCAGTATGCAAAAGGGGCTGAAATAGATAAGTCTGTTTAGCATCCAATCCATGTAGCCAGTGTGCACCGAATGTACTGCTCTCTTTTTCAATACTTTTTTGACTTGATTTAGAAATTTTAGAATGCATACGTTGAAAATCAATCAAACGTTGAGTATGCTCTGCTGTCCACTCAAAGCCTTCTCCTAACCAAAGGAGATCGTCATGCTTTGTCATCAATTCACTTAACGCATCTACATTCATAAAGGTAAGAGAATGCCCTTCCCCTTGTGGTTGAAATTGACTCAACTGAATGCCTTGCCTAAATTGATATATAATATAAAGAAGTGCCAGCAGAGAAACAATCATTGCATAGATGAATGGTAATGCATAGTATTTAACATAACCTATCGTATTGAAAATAAAGATAGCCCATAACCAAATTGATGCATGTTCATAAATTGGTCGGTAAACATTTTGATAGCTAGCATATTTTTTTTGCATCCATTTACTCTTTTTCATACATCTTACTGATAGCTATACGATCTTTATGCGAGAGTGAAATAAATGCATTTCCTTCTGAGCTTAATTCACATTTTCGATGATGGATAAAAGATTTAATGAGTAAATTCTCATCATATCCTTTAACACTGAATGCTTCTCGAAGCTCATATAGATTAAAGGATACTCCTAATTCATTTATTTCAAGAAAGTTTGAAAATTCATTTAAAAGCAGATGAATTGTCTGTTGAAAAAAACTTTTTGATGTCACTTTTATTTTTCCCTGCTCCTGCTTTTTTATTTCGTTGAGTAAAGAAGGTGCTTTGTGTTGTGAATGGCATAGTTTAGTATTGCTGACATATGGTGATGTCGTTGGTTCAAAAAGCGTATTATTAAGATCAGGAAAATTTGATATATTGACATACCCTGTATTAACTGCAGTGTTTAATTTATTTTTATGAAGCAGATTTTGCTGCTGTTCTTCACAAGATGTAGCAGCATGAGTTACTAAATTTTGTTTATCACTGCAGATGCTATCAAGTACTTTTCCTGTACCTCCCCTTTCAAATTCAATGGTATTAATAGGTTCGCCTCTTTTTAACTCACTAATGAACTTAGTCGGATTTTTTATTTGAACCATATTTAAAAAAATTTTTTTGTTCCCTTGGCTTAAACAACTCGGTGACAATTTTATGAATACCGAGCTGTCCTGTTGTTTTTCAAAAAAACCAGATTGATTCAATACATCAAAAAGAGACTCTTGCGAATATCCCTCAACGATGTAATTGATCTGCAACTTTTCTAAAAGCTCTTGGCACGCATGCCCCCAAACAAGATACAAACATTCACTGTTACTCTCTATTTGATACCAAAATCTTGCCCCCCTTTGGTTGACAGTCCATATTTCATCTACAATTAATGAACTAATTATTTGTTCGACACATTGTATTAATGTGTTTTTACATGGTTTAGTGGTGTAGAGTTGGGATTTATTTGCTGATGTTTTAAAATGCGTTTCAACACTTTTTTGATCCGCACGAAGGATCCAATCGGTTAACTTATGCTGCTTATTTTGCAAGGAAATGCCGTCATACAATTCAATAAGAATCTCAGTTCCATACTCACAAAGCCACATAAGCAGAGGTTGGGTTAATAAGAATGAACATGAAAAGGCTGCCAGCGATTCATGCACTTTAAATCTACCTTTGGCCCATTCAATTTGAATATCAGCTGTAACAAATGGCGTGGACCACTCCTGAAAACTTTCTTTAAACGGCTCCCAAACTTCTGAGGTATTAGCTATTTTAATTGTCATATCGGTAAAAAGTTTACCAAAATCATGACTTAGTCCTGCTACAAAAAGCGCAACTCTCCATTTTTTTTCTAACTTTTTTCTTCTCTCTGGAGCACCATCCGATACCAGTATTTCATCTTCGGTCAAAATTAGTAAAAATAATCCGACTTCAAGACTATGTGTTAACAGCCCCCCTTGGTAGGCATGATGATGCATTTGTGAAGCAGGAACAAAGTAACTATATGCATAGAATCTATTCAGTGTGGGTATGATTAATTCGATATATTCATGTTCACTGAGGCAGAGTAATGTTTTTATCCTGGAAATTAGAATACTTACCTCTTGAGATATATTTTGGGGGAGTTTATTTACAATATATTCGTTTGAATTAAAAAATATCAACTCTTTAGTAATTAATGATTTGCTATCTCTTTTTATGTCCATTTTATTGTACCATCCTTGTTATCTGACTGAATTCAGCTAATAGTAAAATTCAAATAGCTGTTAGCTTTTTACTTCCTTGATTTGAAATTTTATTTTTACTTTTATTTTTATTTTTACTTTTACTTTTACTTTTACTTTTACTTTTACTTTTTACTTTTACTTTAAATTGAAAATTTTTATCTTGCGGAACAATTTAAAACGCAGTTAGTTATATATTCAATGAAATCGTTATATTTAATTAGTGTTTGACTGAGACTATTTTTTAAGTGTCATTGTTCATTATTTTGCAATAAAAAAGAGAGTAAATGCTCTCAGAAAAATTCACTTTTCTAGCGATTTTCTGGTGTAGAATTAGTTTTACTGCCTCTTTTTAGAATACATCCAAAGATTATAGTCTTGGGAGGTTATCTTCAAAATAAAAGGTTTGATCTATCACATGCATTACTATTATTGATTGGCTTGTTATTTAAGTTTCTGTTACTTTATGTACAGTTTTTTACAACAACTAAATCATGGGTTGTTTTAATTACTCATACTAAATGGAATTCCTAATTAACACTTAATATACTCAAGGAGAATTTATGAAAAAAGAACTTCAATGCCCAGTAATGACTACAACTGCAGGTGCCCCTATTGCAGATAATCAAAATAGTTTAACTGCAGGTGCTAATGGTCCAGTTCTAATGCAAGATTGGCAATTAATTGAAAAACTAGCGCATCAAAATCGTGAACGTATTCCTGAGCGAGTTGTTCATGCCAAAGGCTGGGGGGCATTTGGAACACTGACAATCACTGAAGATATCAGCCAATACAGCTGTGCAAAGGTTTTCTCTAAAGTGGGGCAACAAGTAGATATGCTTGCTAGGTTTTCTACGGTTGCTGGTGAATTAGGTGCAGCGGATGCAGAAAGAGACGTCAGAGGTTTCGCTCTTAAATTTTATACAGAAGAAGGTAACTGGGATGTTGTTGGGAACAATACACCCGTGTTTTTCATTCGTGATCCGCTAAAATTTCCTGATTTTATACATACACAAAAACGCCACCCAGTAACTCATTTAAGAAGTGCAACAGCAGCATGGGATTTTTGGAGTTTATCCCCTGAGTCATTGCATCAAATTACAATTCTTATGAGTGATAGAGGGATTCCTGTTAGTCCTCGTTTTATGAATGGTTACGGCTCGCATACTTACAGTTTCTGGAATGCAAAAGGTGAAAGATTCTGGGTGAAATTCCATTTTAAAACTCAACAAGGCCATAAAACATTAACTAATACTGAAGCTGAAGCAGTAATTGGTAAAACTCGCGAAAGTTATCAAGAAGATCTCTTTGGTGCCATAGCTGAGGGTAACTATCCAAAATGGAACATGTTTGTTCAAGTAATGCCAGAAATGGATGTTGAGAAACTCTCTTATAATCCATTTGATTTAACCAAAGTTTGGCCACACAGTGAATATCCACTTATCAAAGTTGGTGTGGTGGAATTGAATAAAAACCCTCAAAATTATTTTGCTCAAATTGAACAGGCAGCATTTTCGCCAAGTAATGTTGTACCAGGTATCGGTTTCTCACCAGATAAAATGCTCCAAGCTAGGATTTTCAGTTATGCGGATGCACATCGTTATCGTTTAGGTACACATTATGAAGCGCTTCCTGTTAATGCGCCTAAATGTCCCGTTCATCACTACCATGCTGATGGTTCAATGAATTTCTTTGGCCATAAAGCGGCGGAATTAACTGGTAATGAAAATGCTTATTATGAGCCTAATTCTTTCGGTGGTGCCACTGAGTCAGCTCAGTTTAAAGAACCCCCTCTAAAAATTTCTGGTGATGCCGATAGATATAATCACAGAGAAGGGAATGATGATTTTACTCAGCCAAGAGCTTTATTTGAACTCTTTTCTCAAGAAGAAAAATCTCGTTTGTTCCAAAATATAGCTGCAGCGATGCACGGTGTTCCTGACAATATTATTGAAAGGCAATTGGCTTTATTTGAAAAAGTACACCCTGAGTATGCAAAAGGTGTCAGAGCTGCATTAAAATAAGGCATTATTCTCTCTTTTATGATGTAAACTAAATAAACGCTAAGCCCTTTAATTTAAGGGCTTTTTTGAGGAAAAAATAATTACAGTATCATGACAATTTGTATCAATATTCCTCAAATAGTTAATCGATTGATGCTATACTAGAATTCCTTTTATTTAAGCATTATCCCAAACTTAGTCAACTTTAACATCATAAAATTGAGGAAACTCCCATGGAAAATAAGTACATTATTGTCGCAGATATTGGTGGTACTAATGCACGCTTTGGTCTATGCCATATTGATTCAGGAGAAATCAGTACAATTGAAAACTTTCAAACTGCTGATTATCCTGGTATTGAAGAAGTCATAGAAGTCTATTTAGGAAGATGTCAATCACACGGCTGCATTACATCAACTAAGGCAATCAAGGCAGGTTGCTTTGCTATTGCAACAGCTATCACAAGCGATCAGATTAAAATGACAAATAATGCTTGGCAATTTTCCAGAACAAAAGTGCAATCTCAATTTGATTTTGACCATCTTTTCTTTATTAATGATTTTACAGCCGTCTCTATGGCAATTCCTATGCTAAAAGAGAATGACGTTATTCAATTTGGTGGACAAAATGCGATTAAAGACCAACCTGTTGGTGTATATGGCGCTGGCACTGGACTGGGCGTCTCTTATCTTATTCCAGCGCAGGGCAAATGGGTAACTTTTGCTGCAGAGGGAGGACATGTGGATTTTGCACCCACGTGTAATGAAGAAATTGCGATTTTAAAATATACAAGAAATTTTTATCAAGGTAGAGTTTCTGCAGAAAGAATATTGTCTGGTATGGGCATTGTTAATATTTACAATGCACTTTGCGAGCATCATAACCAAACTGCTCAATTTACAGAAGCTAAAGATATTACTGCACATGCTCTTGATAATAGTTGTACGATATCGGTAAAAACCCTAGAGCATTTTTGCAGAATTTTAGGTCGCTTCGGTGGTAACTTAGCGCTTACTCTGGGGGCTTTTGGCGGAATTTATTTAGCTGGTGGCATTGTTCCTAAAATATTACCTTTTTTTGAAAAATCTGATTTCAGAGCCGGTTTTGAAGATAAGGGCCGTTTTTCTGAGTATACTAGAAACATCCCTGTTTTTTTAATTACTCATCCACAAACAGGTCTCTTAGGATCAGGAGCGTTCGCGCGTCAAGAATTAGGAATACAATTGCACCATTAATTTTTAATTAATAAGTGTGAGGTTTTTACATGTTAGAACGTTATAAATCCATCCAAATTTTCATGCATTGGATGACTTTATTTTTAGTCATTGGATTATATGCTACTATTTATTTAAGTGATTATGTATCATATACAACAGAGAAAACTTTGACCACAATCCACTTTAATCTTGGGGTATTTGTTTGGTTATTTATGCTGATACGGTTTATAATGCACTTTAAATTCCAAACCCCAGCCATTACACCGCCAATGACAAAGTTTTTTAGAGTGGCTTCTAAAGCGGGTCATCATACGCTATACTTACTCTTTTTAATCCAGCCAATCATTGGGGTTTTCTTTAGGGCGTATGATGGTAGGTCTTGGTCATTTATTGGAATGGAAATCAATCCATTCGTACCAGTAGACGAAGATTTTTCCTATGTCTTAAGAGATGTTCATGATACTGTTGGGTTGATTATATTAGGACTTATCGCTTTACATGTAACTGCAGCTCTTTTTCATCATTATTTTCTAAAAGATAATACTTTAAAGCGTATGCTACCTTTTAGTGATAAATAATTAAATCACTGAGAATACCGGTTAGTAATGATTTTGTATTATTGTTCTAGCCGGCCGATTGATAACGTAGAGTAAACACATATTCAACGGCGTTTAAATTCATATACATTTTAATTAAGTTGGCCATTCTAATTGTTTAACCATATTATTAGTGAGAACTGTTTGAGTTAGTCTTTTTTTTGCGGATTTATAGGATTTAAATGAGTTACAACTAATCTCTAATTTTTTGTGCCCACATCTAGTATTAATTTTCTTTATTAAAGGATTTCACTATGCAACACTCATTTATTCCAGGAAAAGATGCCCCCTTAGAAGAGACCATTAATAGGTTTCAAACAAAACTTTCTGAACTAGGCTTCATTATTGAAGAAGCGTCTTGGTTAAATCCTGTTGAAAATGTTTGGTCAGTCCATATTAAAGACAAAGAGTGTGCCTTGTGCTTTACCAATGGTAAGGGAGCCTCTAAAAAGGCGGCACTTGCAAGTGCTCTTGGCGAGTACTTTGAGCGTTTGAGTACCAACTATTTCTTCGCAGATTTTTACTTAGGTGATAATACCCTTCCTTATTCATTCGTTCACTACCCTAATGAAAAATGGTTTAAAGTTGAAGAAAATAGTTGGCCTGAAGGATTGTTGGATGAAAGACTTATCAATTTTTATGACTCTGAAGGCGAAATTGATCCTGCGCAATTGACAGATCTTCAATCTTCAGATAAAAATAGAGGGATATGCGCTTTGCCTTTTATTAGAGAAAGTGATAAAGAAACTGTCTATATTCCGATGAATATCATTGGCAACTTATATGTCTCTAATGGCATGTCTGCTGGCAATAATTTGTTTGAAGCAAAAGTTCAAGCGCTCTCTGAGATTTTTGAACGTTTTGTGAAAAATAAAGTCATTGCAGATTGCTTAGCTCTCCCCAAAATTCCTGATGTAATTACAGAAACCTACCCTAAGATTGCAACGGCTATAAAATCTCTTGAAAAAGAAGGCTTTCATGTGTTTAGGTATGATGCTTCACTAGGTGGTAATTATCCTGTTATTGCCGTTGTGTTACTTAATCCTGAAAACAGTGGATGTTTCGCCTCCTTTGGTGCTCACCCTAATTTTGAAGTTGCCTATGAGCGGGCGGTTACTGAGCTATTACAAGGTCGTTCTTTAGACAGTCTAGATGTTTTCCCCTCCCCCTCTTTTGATGATGAAGAAGTTGCTGATTTTGCAAACTTAGAAACCCACTTTATCGATTCAAGCGGCGTATTGTCCTGGGATTTTTTCAAGAATGTACCAGACTACGAATTCAATCATTGGGATTTTGCTGGTACCACAGAAGAGGAACTCCAACAATTAACCCAAATGATCTATAGGCTTGATACTGACATCTATACAATGCACTACAATCATCTAGGAGTTGATGCTTGCCGTATTATTGTTCCTGGTATGTCAGAAATTTATCACCCTGATGATTTAATCTATGCAAATAACTCTATGGGTATTCATCTGCGTGAGCAAATTTTAGCGCTAAGCTCCAGCAAAATCGAAACAGATAAAGCTCGAGCTTTGCTTGAAGAATTTGATGCCCTAGATTTAGATGAGTCAATTAGGATAAGAGAGCTTTTAGGTATTGCAACAGGGTCCGACAATGCATGGTTTACCCTAAGAGTAGGTGAGCTTAAATCGATGTTATATCTTATCTTAAAAGAGTATGACAATGCACTCATGTGGGTCGAATGGACGGTTGATTACAATCAAACGGTTTTTTCAAAAGATCGTTTAACCTATTATCGTTGCTTACAAACACTTCTGCTTCTGACTCAAGAAGCAGAGAGACATCTAGATGAATATGAAGAGGTCTTTTCAACACTATACGGTGGGGATATTTTTAGTGCTGCTAAATTGGCGATTCAGGGTATTATGCCATTTTACGGTCTACAAATTGAACCAGGTATTCCTAATACCCCAATGAGCTTTAAAGCTCATCAAAACCTAATAGCTGCTTATCATAAATTACAAAAAGCCAAGTTAAGCGCTACTACAACCATTTAAAATTTAATTTGTACTAATGGACTTGTATATTATTTTTTTACCACTATATTGAGTCCATAACTAAGCCTATTTTTTTACTTATAAAGACATAATATATTATGATGAAAACAAATTTAGAACATTTACTAGAATTCCCTTGTGATTTTCCCTTTAAAATCATGAGCATTACCGATCCTTCTATTTTAGAGCAGACCATGCAAATAGTACAAAAACATGTACCAGGGGATTATCAGCCAGTTATCAAGCCAAGCGCTAAGGGTAATTATCAATCCATTAGTTTGATGATCCATGCCACTAAAATAGAGCAAATAGAAAGCCTCTATTATGAATTTGGTAAAATTGAAGGGGTTAAACTTGTTTTGTAATTTTGTGATTATGGAGTTATAGGGTTATTAACCTTTAGGATGCACAAATTGCATGATCATCTAACTAAACAAAAGTGTTCAAATAGATACCTTCGACAAGTCAGCTAATAAAACTTTCCTATTGACAGCGATGCCGCCGAAAAATGAAAAATTATGCGTTAAACTCAGAAATAATAATCAAGCACTTAGGGCTCATTAGTTATGCGTCTAGCTACAAAGCTATGCATGATTTTACGCATAACCGAAACGCAACAACTTTAGATGAAATTTGGGTTTTAGAGCACCCAGAAATATTCACTCAAGGACGGGCAGGCAAAGAAGAACATATTCTCAAAACATCATCGATTCCTATTTTTCAAAGTGACCGTGGCGGACAAGTCACTTTTCATGGGCCAGGACAACTGATTATTTATCCATTAATTAATTTAAAAAGGTATGGCTTAAATATAAGGGAATTTGTTACTTTGCTTGAAACAAGTGTGATCAATACCTTAGCCAAATTTTCGATTGAAGCTTATGCAAGAAAAGATGCTCCAGGGGTTTATGTAGATGAGATCAGCTGCCTTTTTTCGAAGAATATATCTAACAAAACAGTGGGCGACTCATCCCTTTCTAATCCTGGCATAGTGATTGACCAGTCCTTAGATAGATTCTCTTCATCCTCATCAGAAAAAAAAATATGTTCATTAGGGTTAAAAGTCAGTAAAGGATGTACTTTACACGGCCTTGCATTAAATATTGATATTGATTTGACCCCTTTTGATTATATCAACCCGTGTGGATTGCTAGGGATGCAAATGACCTCGGTTGCAAACATCACGAAAAATATTCCAGATAAGCAAGCTATTACGAATACACTAATCAATGAATTGCTACGCGCCTTACAATCACCTTTGTGCTAATTTTTTTCTGTTTTAACATTTTCTTCTGAACTAAATTTTTATTCACATAGAATGTTTAAATTTTATTTTTGCCGTAGCTGATGCAATGGACATTTTATTTCTTCACTCATCTATTTTGACTAATGCAAATGCATTTGTGTGAAATAGCCCTTATAATCATGAAACCATCAATGATATAATAAATTTTTTGATATCAGTGTAAAAATAAATATCTAATTGCTTGCTAGGTATAAATAGTTGAAATCAAATATGATAATTTTAGTAGGGTATTCACTTCTAGTTTTATCTTAAGATCAATATAATTCAATGCAGCTAAGTTTTAATTGCCATCCATTGAATTTTTTCTTTTAACTAAAATATATTTAAGCTTGCATCTTTTAACTATTACATTAAACTTTAAAATACGCGTTTACAATCAACCATCGTTCATGGGAAACTATTTATGTTTAAAAAAAGCCTTATCACGCTTTCCTTATTATCACTATTCTCTGCGCTGTCTACCGCGAATGCAGCAGAGGTACCTGAAGGTGTTACTTTAGCTAAAGAACAAGTATTAGTGCGCAGTAATGGTAGCGAAATCCAAGGACTCGATCCTCATCGTGTCGAGGGGGTACCTGAAAGAAACATTTTTAATGAGCTACTTGAAGGCTTAGCCATCACTGATCCGAATGGGAATTTAATACCTGCTGGAGCAACCCATTGGGAAACGACTGATAACCAAAACTGGACTTTTCATCTACGCCCTGGGGTTAAATGGTCAAATGGTGATCTGGTGACAGCACATGATTATGTATATGCCTGGCAAAGAATTATTACTCCAGAAACCGCTTCACCTTTTGCTAGTTTCTTAGAGTATGCACATATTCTAAATAGCTCCGAAATTATTAAAGGCACAGCGAAACCTGAGTCTTTAGGCGTAAAAGCTGTTGATGATTTAACGTTACAAGTCACGTTAAGCACCCCTGTTTCCTATTTCCCCAAAATGTTACCCCACTATGCATTAAGCCCCTTACACCGCAAAACCATCGAAACGCATGGTGATAAGTGGACTTCTCCTGGTAATTTTGTAGGGAACGGCGCATTTAATCTCTCGGAATGGGTTGTGAATGAAAAAATTGAGTTAACGCGCAATCCTCTTTACTGGGACAATAACAAAACTGTTTTAGAAAAAGTGATCTATGTGCCGACCGATGTGAATGTAGAACTTCAGCGTTACCGTGCTGATGACTTAGACATGACGCTCTCTTTATCGATTGAGTTATTCAATAAAATGAAGCAAGAATTACCAGATGAATTACATATAGGGCCAAGATTATGCTCTTATTTCTTTGATATTAATAATAACAAAGCCCCTTTTAATGATGTTCGTGTGCGTCAAGCGCTCAAATTGGCTTTAGACCAAAAAACTATGGCTGAAAAAGTCGTCGGTCAAGGGCAATTACCTGCTTACAGTGTGGTCCCAAGAGCCGCGGATGGCATTACGTTACCCACTCCGGATTGGGCTAATAAATCACAAGAAGAAAGAAATAAGGAAGCTCAAGCTTTACTGGCTGAAGCGGGTTTTGATAAGAAAAAGCCTTTGAAATTCCAGCTACTTTACAATACCAATGATGCACACAAACGTATTGCCATCGCTGCAAGTCAAATGTGGAAAAAGAATCTAGGCGCTGAAGTTGAATTAGTTAACCAAGAATGGAAAACGTTCATCGATAGTCGACATAATGGAAATTATGAAGTTTCTCGTTACGGTTGGTGCGCGGATTATAACGATGCGTCTTCTTTCTTAAATATATACAAATCGGATTCTTCAAATAATACAACGTATTACAACAATCCAAAATTTGATCAACTATTACAAGACGCGATAAAGAGTACAGATGAAAAACAAAGAGACGAAATCTATCAGCAAGCTGCGTTACAACTTGATGAGGATTCCCCTCTTATTCCTATTTACGATTATGTAAACATTAGAATGATTAAACCTCATGTAGGTGGTGTAACAAATAAAGAGCCAGTAGACAGTTTATATGCTAAAGATATGTACATCATTGAGAAAAAATAAGTAAAAATACTATCAGCCGTTAAAATCTGCGGCTGATAGTACACTGTATACAATTTAAATATATTAATTTATAAACACCTACAATTTTATTAAGTAATCAATAGTGCTGCGATACAAAAGAACACTCAATAAAATCTAGTGATTTATTTATCGAACCCTAAAAAAGACCTTTTTAAACCGATAATCATGAACAATGACCGCGTGAAATTTATTTTTCAATGGGTTTTGCACCTAATTCGATAAGTTCAGGAACAAAAATGGACGGTTTTTCCATATCATGAATAAGCCAAGTGCTATGTTTAGCTCTAGTCATTGCGACATATAACCATCGACGCATCTCAGCATCTAGAAAGCTCTCCATGGGAGGTAATAGATGTTTCTCAAGAGCAATATCACGAATAAACGCAGGGAAACTATCACCAAATTGTTGTAACCCAAAGACAAAAGTAAAATCAGATTCTACTCCATGCAGTTGATTAAAGGGCTTAACAACAAACTGTAAGTGGGGCCATCTTGATTTAAGTTCCAATACCCCAGAGGGGATCTGATAATCATATAATGCACTGAGCAATACAAGTGATGGCTTAGGCGCATAACTTGATAATCTATCAATTAAATCAAAAATTAGAGATTCATGCGCCGTATATAATCCATTTTGATGTTTAGGTGCCATCAGTTTTTGAGCAAACGCTCCTAATTTACTGGCCTTAATTTCTGGAGCGATGAACGGTTTTATTTGTTGACTTGGGTTTTTATTGATAAATTTATCCGTTGTTTTTCGGATCTCAGGTGCTAATCGATAGTCATGCTCTAATTCAAAAACCACATACTCCTCGGGTAATTTCTTTGCATCTTCGATAAAATCATCTATACCTTGAGGTGTTTGCCCTACCGTAAGAATTTGAGCATCATCGGCACAATAAAGAGCATGAGCTCCAATTGATTTTTCTTGCAATCCTTTTAAAAGTAATCGAGACAATAATGAGAACTCTTGATAGTTATCGACCAGCATATGGCGCCATGGTGTTGTAAATTTAGCTCGCCCAACAGCTTTAATGGCTTGTAATATAGCTTCTGGTTCATCAATCGCTTTTTCTAGCTTAATTTTATCTTTCCATGCTTTGAATAAAGGGGCGAATAATTTTCTTTCTGCCACTATTTGAGCTTCATCAGGAGCCTTCAGGGCATTTGGATAAATTTCTTGCGTAGCTAGGGCTTGAGACTGACTAAACTCGGCTTTGTTGATGGCACTTGCTTGACTTTGCTTAGATGCTTCTAACACCTCTAGGGCTTCTTTTGCAGTATTATTAGCTTTTTCAAAGCGAAGGTGCTTGAGCCATCTATCTAATCTAGCGCCCATGCGCATTGCAATATTAGGCTCTAGCCAAAAATCACCTTCGATAAGTTCCCATTCATAATTTTCTGATAAAAATTTTCTCCATATTTTAGCAAAGGGCTTTTTGGTAGAACACAATTGTTGCCATGTCTCTAACAGCCAATCCTCTCTTGCGCTAGGATCTGTTAATAACGAAA
This sequence comes from Thorsellia kenyensis, assembly GCF_042432445.1. Taxonomy (NCBI): domain Bacteria; kingdom Pseudomonadati; phylum Pseudomonadota; class Gammaproteobacteria; order Enterobacterales; family Thorselliaceae; genus Thorsellia; species Thorsellia kenyensis. Next base: position 66,445 of record NZ_JBHLXE010000111.1, read on the forward strand.
ATAAGTTGATCTCTTTTTTGCTTGTTTGTTTTAATAAATAAAAAGCTAATTCATATGGAGTATGCAGTGGTAATTGATTAATATTTCGTTGTATGAAACTTTGCGCGATTTTCTTAAGCGCCTGTTTTGAAGAGTTATCTGGTGCAAGCAACAACACATCTGACGGTAAAATAGGTAATAATACGGGGTTTAGTGTATCAAGGGCTAAATCATGTTGGTATAAAAGCCATGCGGCTCTTGCGATTAGTGCTGTGGACTTACCGCTACCAGGTGCCCCTAACGCTAACATAATGGGTTCTTGTTGCAACACCACATAAGATTGAGAATGATCAAGTTCAATCGGCAATGAATTAAAAAATGACTGGTGTTCTTGCTTAATTCGAATTGTCCACTCATGGTTATGATCATGCCAACGTTGAATTCCTTCATGCTGCCATTGTTGTAAAAGATAATCTAATTCAACAAGACCTTTAAATTCAGCAATTCTATCTTCAGGTATAGGCAAAGATTCATAGGTGGTTTGTACTTCTAATGCGAGTCTTAAAAATTCCTTTTGCGGAAGCCAGCAGTGTCTTTGACTTAATTCATTAATTCTTAAGATCTGCTTTTCAAGCAATTTTGTCGTATGCTCTTGCATTTCACGACTCCATGCTTGCCAACTTTTCAGCAGAGTATCATAAAATTCTTGTGTCGATTGCCACTCTAAACCATGGATACTGACTTCTTCCTCGTCACTAAGAATAAATGCCAGTTCTCCCCATATAATTCCTCTTTTACAGGCAAAACTCACTATTTGATTAAATGCAATAATTCTTGATTCTTTGGGGCCATTAAGCTGTATACCAGCATCTAATAATTGAATTTGATGGTAGGGATGTTGAGCAAGATGTTTTCCTAAAAGGGTTGCATTTAAAATCATACGCACATTCCAAATTGATGAATTAAATTAAACGTGAAAAATAAAACCGTGAATATTATGATAGTTCTTTTCTTAGCAATAGCCGTAATTGCATTGGACTATTGCTAAATAAACGGTTAACAGTATCAATAGATACTACTCTTCGGTATCATCCATTTCTTCATTGTCGTCAGAATCTTCGATTTCATCATCAATATCATCTGCAATGACATCCACTTCATTAGCTAGAAGCGCTTGTTTTTCTTCCTCATCAAGCTCCTCAGTTTCAGCGACACGCTCTAATCCCACAAGTAACTCATCATTACGAGTACGAATGAGCGTCACACCTTGAGTATTTCGCCCTACACGGCTCACTTCAGCGACCCTAGTTCTCACTAAAGTCCCTCCATTCGTGATGAGCATAATTTCATCCGTAGGCACAACTTGAACAGCACCAATCACTGAACCATTTCTTTCACTCATTTTGATAGAAAACACACCTTGTGTGCCACGACTTCTTTGCGGATAAAGTGACAGAGGAGTACGTTTACCGTAACCATTTTCAGTTGCAGTAAGAATATCGCCCTCTTCTTTAGGAACAATTAGTGAGATTAATTTAGCCCCTTCTTTTAACTTCATACCTCGCACGCCAGTTGCCGTGCGGCTAAGTGGTCTCACCCCTTTTATGACTTTATTGTCTTCATCTCTGACTTCTTCAAGGAAACGAAGTACTTTCCCATCTGAGCTAAATAGCATGATTTCATTATTACCATTGGTTAAATCAACACCAATTAATTCATCACCATCGTTAAGATTAACGGCTTTAATTCCCCCTTTTCTTGGTTTACTAAAGTCAGTTAATGCAGTTTTCTTAACAATACCACTCGCCATAGCCATAAAGACATAAAGACCTTCGGTATATTCTTTTACTGGTAAAATGGCAGTAATTCTCTCTTCTGGTTCTAGAGGTAAAACATTTATAATTGGTCTTCCTCGCGCAGCTCTACTTGCTTCTGGCAATTGATAGACTTTTAACCAGTATAAACGGCCTTTGCTAGAGAAACATAAAATAGTGTCATGGGTATTGGCCACCAACAATCTTTCAACAAAATCTTCATCTTTGATATTTGCAGCTGATTTACCTTTACCCCCTCGACGCTGGGCTTCATAATCGCTTAATGGTTGGTACTTAACATATCCTTGATGTGATAAAGTCACAACAACATCTTCTTGAGTGATTAAATCTTCATAGTTGATGTCCGCTTCGCTGTCTCTTATTTCAGTTAATCGTTCATCTTGATACTGAGTTTTAATTGCTTCTAGTTCTTCGCGAATAACTTCCATTAATCTGTCTGGAGAGTTAAGAATATGAAGAAGTTCAGCTATGTTGATAAGTAAGCCTTTATATTCTTCTAATAGTTTTTCATGTTCTAAACCAGTCAGTTTATGCAATCTTAAATCGAGTATTGCTTGGGCTTGTTGTTCAGTCAGTTTATATCTACCATCATTAATACCAAATTCAGGCTCTAGCCATTCAGGTCTTGCTGTGTCATCTCCTGTTGCTTCAAGCATTTTTGCAACATCACCGAGAGCCCAAGTTTTTTCAAGAAGGGCTACTTTAGCTTCTGCTGGGTTTTGAGCCTGTCTGATGGTTTCAATCACTTCATCGATATTGGCTAAAGCAATTGCTAGCCCCTCTAAGATATGCGCTCTGTCTCTTGCTTTACGTAATTCAAAAATGGTTCTACGAGTTACAACCTCACGACGATGGTTAACAAACGCTTTTAAGATCTCTTTTAGGTTCATTAATTTCGGTTGACCTTGATGAAGGGCAACCATGTTAATTCCAAAAGAGGTCTGCATTTGAGTTTGAGCGTAGAGATTATTTAATACAACTTCGCCTACTGCATCTCGTCTGATTTCAATAACGATGCGCATCCCATCCTTATCTGATTCATCCCTCAGCCCTGAAATACCCTCAAGTTTTTTCTCTTTGACTAGTTCAGCTATTTTTTCAATTAATCTCGCTTTATTTACTTGATAAGGAATCTCATGGACAATAATTGTCTCACGGCCTGATTTCTCATCGGTTTCAATTTCCGCTCTTGCACGAATTGAGACTTTACCTCTGCCCGTTTTATAGGCATCAATAATCCCTTTACGGCCATTAATAATTGCCGCGGTAGGAAAATCAGGGCCGGGAATATAAGTGATTAACTCATCAATAGAAATATTTTCATCTTCAATAAAGGCAAGACAACCATCAATAACCTCAGTCAGATTATGTGGAGGAATATTGGTGGCCATACCGACAGCGATACCAGATGAACCATTGAGTAAAAGATTAGGTACTCTTGTAGGAAGAACTGATGGCATATGTTCAGTACCATCATAGTTAGGAACAAAATCAACGGTTTCCTTATCTAAATCGGCCAATAATTCATGGGCAATTTTTTTCATTCTGACTTCGGTATAACGCATTGCGGCAGGAGAATCCCCATCTACAGAACCAAAATTACCTTGCCCATCAATCAACGTATATCTCAAAGAAAATGGTTGAGCCATTCGAACAATCGTATCATAAACAGCTGTATCACCATGGGGATGATATTTACCGATAACATCACCCACAACCCTCGCTGATTTTCGATAAGGTTTATTCCAATCATAACCCGATTCATGCATAGAGAATAAAGCACGTCTGTGTACAGGCTTAAGTCCATCTCTGACATCAGGTAATGCACGACCTATAATCACTGACATGGCATAATCTAAGTAAGAATTACGCATCTCATCTTCAATATTGATAGGTCTAATCTCTTTGGCTGTATCGCTCATAATGCCGGTCATCCTTATCGTTCAAATTCTCTATTGGGTTTAATATGTGCTATAAGCTTATTTATATTATTCGCTCTTGAATTACCCGTTTAACTTAAATATTATAGTATGTAACAAGTCACTCAACACACGTGAAGAACACCTAAAGCTGTAAATTCGCCACTCTCCTATATATAAGGTTTTAGAGGAGTTTGAAAATCCAGTAACTCGGTGAAATATCTGATTTATTATAGCACAAAATTAGAAAAATTTCTCAAAATGTCAAAATAAGTGTATCACTTTAGTAGTACACCTGATACACTTATAGTTATTGGAAAAAGAATGACTTTTAAATGTCTTTCGACATCATTGATGTACTCTGTTTCTACCTATCTTTTGCCGTATATTATCTTATTAAAATTACATTTTAGACATTCAACATAGCTTTTATTAAATGGTGGTAACCCCATGTCAACACAACAAAAAACACTACTTAATCCATACTTTGGTGAATTTGGTGGAATGTTCGTTCCTCAACTGCTCATGCCGGCCCTATTGCAATTGGAAAAGGCATTTGTTGATGCCATTGATGATGAATCCTTCAAAGAAGAATTTAGAACCCTATTAACAGAATATGCAGGCCGCCCTACACCTTTGACACTGTGCAAAAATTTGACTGCGGGCACCAAAACTCAACTTTTTTTAAAAAGAGAAGATTTATTGCATGGTGGCGCTCATAAAACAAATCAGGTATTAGGCCAGGCTTTATTGACTAAACGCATGGGCAAGAAAAAAGTCATCGCAGAAACAGGGGCTGGCCAACACGGTGTAGCCACCGCTTTAGCGTGTGCACTGATGGGATTAGAATGTAAAATATACATGGGAGCGAAAGATGTTGAACGTCAATCCCCTAATGTGTTTAGGATGAAACTAATGGGTGCGGAAGTCATTCCTGTTCACAGTGGTGCTGCAACGCTTAAAGATGCGTGTAATGAAGCTTTAAGAGATTGGTCTGCAAGCTATGAAACAACGCACTATATGCTAGGAACAGCCGCTGGTCCCCATCCATTCCCAACCATTGTTAGAGAATTTCAAAGGATGATTGGGGAAGAAGCCAAGACCCAACTAAGACAAAAAATAAACCGTCTTCCTGACGCTGTTCTCGCTTGTATTGGTGGTGGCTCGAATGCCATAGGTATGTTTGCAGATTTTATCGAAGAAAAATCAGTCAGATTAATTGGAGTAGAACCTGGTGGTCTTGGTATCGAAACAGGTCAACACGGGGCAACAGTTTCACATGGTAAAGTCGGAATCTACTTTGGTATGAAATCACCTATGATGCAAACTGATGAGGGACAAATCGAAGAGTCTTACTCCATTTCAGCAGGTCTCGATTTTCCTTCGGTGGGCCCACAGCATGCACACCTTAACGCAATTGGTAGAGCTGAGTATGTTTCAGTCACTGATGAAGAAGCTCTTGCTGCATTTCAAGCTCTTTGTAAAAATGAGGGTATAATTCCTGCACTAGAGTCCTCTCATGCCCTCGCTTATGCAATTAAAATGGCTAAAGAGTCACCAAACAAAGAACAAGTCCTGATTGTCAATTTATCAGGTCGCGGAGACAAAGACATATTTACTGTATTTGATATTTTAACAAAAAATGGTGCCATAAAATGAGTAGATACCTAAATGCATTTGAACAATTAAATCAAAAGAACGAAGGGGCGTTTGTTCCGTTTGTTACTATTGGCGATCCTGATTTAACTACATCTAAAAAAATCATTCAAACATTGATAGATGCAGGCGCTGATGCACTTGAATTAGGTATCCCTTTTTCAGATCCATTAGCTGATGGTCCGACTATTCAGAATGCTACATTAAGAGCATTTAAATCTGGAGTGACTGTTGCCGATTGCTTTACACTCTTAAAAGAGATCAGAGAAAAAAATCCGGATATTCCAATTGGTTTACTAATGTATGCCAATCTAGTTTTTACTAATGGAATCGATGCTTTTTATAAAAAATGTCAAGACGTGGGGGTAGACTCAGTTCTGATAGCTGACGTGCCTTTTGAAGAGTCCCAACCATTTAGTGAATCAGCGATAAAGCATGGTATCAGTCCTATTTTTATCTGTCCGCCTAATGCGGATGAAGCACTGATCACACACATCGCCTCATATGGCCGTGGCTATACCTATTTCTTGTCGAGGGCGGGAGTGACTGGCGCTGAAACAAAAGCCAATAGACCGGCATTACATTTAATTGAAGCATTAAAAAAAGCGGGGGCACCACCTGCATTGCAAGGCTTTGGTATTTCAACCAAAGATCAGGTCGTTGAAGCAATTGAAGCGGGAGCAATGGGAGCTATTTCAGGTTCTGCAATTGTAAAAATTATTGAACACAATCTAGATGATGTGCCACGCATGCTGAAACAACTGAGTGATTTTGTGTCAGATTTAAAGTCTGGTACTATCAAAAAGTAGCTATGTATTAATAAGAGAAGTGCTTTAGGCTGAGAAAATACATCATCTTAGAGCACTATCTTATCCCCTTTTGCACTCAATTTATGTGTTTAGTCCTCACCTGGTTCATTTATTTATTCAATAAGGTTTTCCATTAGTATGCAATTCCCAATTTCTACAAGGATTTAAGCTCATTAAATTTTCTATGGCCGTTATCTAATAGTTCGCAATAACACTTTAACTACCCTTTAATCTCATTGAAGTACAATGCAGTTTTTTACTTTCTATTTATTCCTTTATTCCTTTATTCCTTTATTCCTTTATTCCTTTATTCCTTTATTCCTTTATTCCTTTATTTTATTTTATTTTATTTTATTTTATTTTATTTTTTCCGCATGATGACAAGCCACATAAGTACCTTCAATACTTCTTAATTCAGGCACTAAAGAACGGCATTCATCAGTAGCATAAGGACATCTTTGATTAAAAGCGCACCCTAAGGGAATATCAAGCGGACTTGGCAACTCACCTGTCACTTTGATTTTATTTTTTCTGTCTTTAGCATAAACGCTCGGCGAAGAGGATAATAATACCTGAGTGTAAGGATGCATAGGGCTTTGATAAATCGCTTTTTTGCTTCCAAACTCCACTATCTTGCCCAGATACATGACAATAACTCTATCCGCAATATGCTCTACAACAGATAAATTGTGTGAAATAAATAGATAGCTGGTTTTAAATTGATCTTGCAAATCTAAAAATAAATTAAGCACTTGTGCTTGAATTGATACATCAAGGGCAGAAGTTGGCTCATCAGCAATAACAATCTTTGGGTTTAAGATCATGGCTCTTGCGATCGCCATACGCTGTCGTTGTCCACCTGAAAACATATGTGGAAATCTATCATAATATTCAGGGATCAATCCGACCAGCCCCATCAGTTCCAAAACTTTTTCCTTTCGTTCTTTCGCTGTCAAGTCAGTATTTATCCGCAAAGGTTCTTCTAGCTGTTTACCAATAGTCGCTCTAGGATTAAGTGAAGCATATGGGTTTTGAAAAACCATTTGCACTTGGGTCCGAAATTGCTGTATCTCCTTTTTACTGAGTCCAACGGTATTTTTACCTTGGATAATAATATCCCCTGAAGTGGGGCGTTCTAATAAACTAATTTGTTTTGCAAGCGTTGATTTTCCACAACCAGACTCCCCGACCACAGCGATTGTCTCTCCCGCTTTAAGGAAAAAACTCACCCCATTTAAGGCTTTAACCATTTGAGGATTTTTATTTACTTTGGCTAAATTAAAAAAATTTTTCTTGATGGGATAATATTTTTTTAACTCCTTAACTTCAAGCGAGAACAACTCTTCTGAGTGAGGTTTTAAATTATGAAGCATGAGTAATCTCCTCAACAAAACTTATCTTTTCAGCCAGTGGAAAAAAACATCTCACTTTATTATTCAATATATTTGATGCCTTAGATGTTATCAGAAGAGGATTCAAATTAGGGTGTTCAGAATAACAAAGCGGTTTTGCATAGGCACAACGTTCTGCTAAGAGACATCCAACCGGCCTATTGTTCAATGGGGGTACAATTCCAGGCAATGCTGCTAGTCTAGATATCCCTTCATTATGTTCGGGGATGGCTTTAAGTAATGCCTCTGTATAAGGGTGCTTTGGTGATTCAAATAATTGGGGCAACTCGGCTTCTTCGACTATTTCTCCTGAGTACATGACAATCGCTCTATCGGCTATCTCAGCCACTACCGCGAGATCGTGAGTAATAAGTATTAAAGACATATTGAATTTTTTTTGTAAACTTACAAGTAATTCCATGATTTGCGCCTGGATAGTAACATCAAGTGCGGTCGTAGGCTCATCAGCAATAAGTAGTTTAGGTTGGCAAGCGATTGCCATAGCAATTGCGACTCTTTGACACATTCCCCCTGATAACTCATGAGGATATTGGCTTATCCTTTTTTCAGCAGACGGAATTTCAACAAGTTTCAACAATTCGACAGCCTTACTCCTTAAAGTGCTCCCTCTAAGTCCTTGATGTATTTCCAATACTTCCATCAATTGACGCCCTACGGTATAAGTAGGATTTAGAGAAGTCATTGGGTCTTGAAAGATCATAGCCATCTCTTTTCCAACAATTTTACGTTTTTGTGAGGGTGTCATCTTCATCAAATTCTGCCCTCTAAAACGTAAGTAGTCGGCCAATACCATCGATTTAGTCCCTAAAAGTCCCATTACCGCCATCATAGTCACTGATTTTCCAGATCCTGATTCACCAACTATTCCAACAATTTCTCCTTCGTTTACCGTTAAATCAATTTGATTGACAGCCTTGATAAAACTATCTTGCTCACCGAAAAATATTGATAAATTCTTTATGGATAATAAGGGCTGATTTGCCTCTACTTTTTTCTGTAATGGCAATTGAATTTGTTTAAGTTTTGGATCTAGTGCATCGCGTAATCCATCGCCAATCAGATTTATAGAGATAACCGTAATTAAGATCATGAGCCCAGGTAAAGTAACTACCCAAGAAGCCGTCAGCATATAATCCCTAGCCGAGGAAAGCATTGTCCCCCACTCAGCTAAAGGGGGCTCTACGCCCAAGCTTAAAAAACCTAGGGCTGCTATTTCTAAAATAGCTGAAGAAAAACTTAACGTCATTTGTATGATCAGTGGCGATATACAGTTAGGCAATACAGTAAAAAACATCAACCGAAAATCGCCTGCTCCAGCAATTCTAGAGGCATTTACATACTCTTTGCTTATTTCAGATAATGCAGTTGCTCTTGTTAAACGAACGAATGCAGGTAAAGCTGCAATGGCAATCGCTATCATTGCATTAAATAGACCTTGGCCTAAAATTGCCATAATGGCTACAGCAAGTAATAATGTAGGGAGTGCCATTTTAATATCGACAATCCGCATGATAATACTTCCTAGGTATTTCGGATAAAAAGCAGCCAGTAACCCCAAAACAACACCTAAGCTGAAGGCCATCAAAATTGCAACCATAGCAATAAAAAGTGACAATCTAGCACCATGAATTAATCTAGAAAGCAAATCACGCCCAGCTTCATCTGTGCCTAAAATAAATTGTGAACTTCCTCCCTGATACCATATTGGTGGTGTCAGTCGGAATTCACGAAATTGTTCAATAGGATCATAAGGTGATATCCAAGGAGCAAAAAGAGCTAGGATAATAATGAGCGCAAGTAAATAAAAACCGATAAGAGCGCCTTTATTTTGAGTAAAGTTACCCCAAAATTCTCTAATGAGACTGTCTTTTAATATATCGCCATTTTTAACAACTGACATAGCCTATTCCTTAAATACATTCTTGAATTCATTCTTCAATTCATTCTTTAATGCTTTCTTTAATTACTTAGTTGGCGCATTTTAGGATTAATGATCCCATAAAGAATATCGACAAAGAAATTTGTTAAAATCACAACACAAGCAATCAATAAAATACCGTTTTGTACTACAACATAATCCCGTTTAGAAATTGAATCGATTAACCATTTACCTATGCCTGGCCAAGAAAAAATGGTTTCTGTAAGTACTGCGCCACCTAATAACGAACTGACACTTAATCCTATTACGGTGATGACAGGAATAAGTGCATTTTTTAAGGCATGTCCAAATATTACTTTGCGTGGAGAAAGGCCCTTAGCATAAGCCGTTCGAACATAATCTTCCTTGAGTACCTCTAGCATTGAAGATCGGGTCATTCGAGAAATAATCGCCAAAGGGATAGTACCGAGTACTATGGAAGGCAATAAAAGGTGATGAAGTGCACTTAAAAACGCACCTTGGCTAAACTCAGGATCGTCTAATTGAGCTTTAATCGAATCAATCAGCATAAAACCTGTATAGGGTTCTATGTAATAAAAATTGCTTATTCTTCCAGAAACAGGAGTCCAACCAAGCGTAACTGAAAAGAAGAGGATCATAATTAGTGCAAACCAAAAGATTGGCAAAGAGAAACCTGTTAAAGAAATCGCCATCACCGCGTTATCAAAAAAGGATCCACTTTTTACAGCCGCAAGCACACCTAGAGGAACACCTACACCAATAGCAAATAGCATAGCAAAGAAAGTCAATTCAATCGTTGCAGGAAATAAAGTAAGAAAATCACTTATAACAGGTGTTTTAGATGAAAATGACACACCAAAATTACCACTTAGAATATCCTTAAGATAATTGAAATATTGGACAATAAATGGTTTATCTAGACCAAGCGCTCGAATAGCTTCACTGTGTGCCTCAGGGCTTAATCCTCTGTCTCCCATCATAATTTCAACAGGATCACCTGGAATCAATTTAACTAAGATAAAGGTCAGTAAAGTAATACCTAAAAAAGTTGGGAATAATACTAAAATTCTTTTGATAAAAAACTTACCCATCATATAACCTGCTTTTTATAAAAAAGTACAATTTTCACAAAAATATTAAAATAAATAAAAATAACTTAACTATTGTATATAAATACATCAAAAAATGATGATAGCACATGATGCATTTAGATTTTTGATTGATTTATAGTTTGTTATCCATTTTTCATTGTCTTGCACAAAATATTTGGCTATGAAAATGGCTCAAGAATTAGAATGTTGATGATAATTCAAAATACTTTTAATTTGAGTATTTAAAATCTTTTATCGGACCGTTAGATTTTAATTTAAATTAGATTATCATTTACTTACGAGTTAGCCTACTTTTTTTTAACTATAAGGTTATAGGTCTATTGGAGGCACTTGACTAAATAGTTAGAAATATTGCTTTAAAAATATAAAAACCACTTATCTTGTCGCTAAAAGCTAAAGAGCTAAGTGGTTTTTTTAACTGAGATTAAAATATTATTCGACGCTCACTTGGGAAAGATGCTGTCTAGCAAATGGGCTCGTCTGATATCCTTTCACTTCTTTTCTTAATAATGTCGAGGCTGTAGGATGCGCAAGCGGGATCCACAATGCTTGGTCATGAATAATTTGTTGCGCTTCTTCATACAGAGCAGTTCTGGTTGCAATATCAGATGTCGTTTTACCTTGTTCAATTAAGCCATGTAATTTTTGATCGCAAAAGCGAGCGAAATTTGTACCTGATTGCACTGCATTACAACTAAATTGAGGTGTCAAGAAATTATCCGGATCACCATTATCGCCACCCCACCCCATAAAGAGAATATCGTGCTCACCTTTTTTTGCTGATTGGATAAGTTCGCCCCATTCAATCACTTGGATTGAGGCATCTATGCCAACCTTTTTCAAGTCCGCCTGCAACATTTCAGCACCTAATTTTGGATTAGGATTCAATACACTACCAGTAGGTCTTACCCATATCGTCGTTTTGAATCCATCTTTTAATCCCGCTTGTTCAAGTAGAGATTTTGCTTTTTCTACATTATATTCATAAGGAATAATTTTGTCATTAAAACTCCACGTATTGGGAGGATAAGGCGTATTTGCTTCAATCGCTGTGCCTTCAAATACTGCTTGATTATAGCTTTTTTTATCAAAAGCATAGTTTACAGCTTGTCGTACCAGCACATTATCAAAAGGTGCTTTTTGCGTATTTAACGCCACATAGGCAGTAGAGAATGCAGGTACTTGGTTTACATTAATATGTTGTTTTTCAATCGCTAATTTAACGTCACTTGGCTTTGGAGCCACTGCGATATGGCATTCACCAGCTTCTACCTTTTGAGTCCTTACTGCAGCATCAGGAGTAATTGCATATACAAGCTGTTTAACAGGAGGTTCCCCTTCAAAATACTCTTTATGAGCAATATATCTTATATTCGCATCCTTTGTATATTGTCTTAATGAAAAGGGTCCCGTACCGATTGGTTGAGTATTTAACTCATTGAATCGATTCTCTTTGGCCAATAAATCAGCATATTCAGCAGAATAAATGGAAGTAAATCCCATCGTGAGTAAGGGTAAAAATGTTGCATCAGGACGCGTTAATTCAATTTTAACTTGGTGAGTTCCTGTTTTTTCAATCGACTTAATAAGTTCAGCTAATCCAAAAGATTGAGCATGTGGAAAACCTGTAGCTCCAACGACTTTATGCCAAGGATGATTTTTATCTAGCATACGATTGAATGAAAATAACACATCATCAGCGTTTAAAGTCCTACTAGGAGTGAATGATTTGTTTGAGTGAAAAACCACATTATCATGTAAATCAAATAAATAAGTTAAGCCATCATCTGAAATAGTCCAATTCTTGGCTAAGCTAGGTTTAACGGATTTTTCTGTTTCATCGTAACGAACCAAACCGTTAAAAATCACGTCCGCTGATGCTTGGGTAGTAACGAGAGAGTTAAACTGTACGACATCAAAACCATCGGGGCTGGCTTCAGTACATACTATAAGGTTATTAGCAAAGGCAGCAAATGGGGACAACAATAATCCTAAGCTTGCGACTATTTTTTTATTCATATAAACCTCTGATTTAGTCAATTAAACACATTAGATAAAAGTAAGCACTTGAATAATTTGTTTCTAACAAAATATCTTTTGATGGTAAAGGGTCAAAACTATTTAATCTAATAGCTTTTAGTTATGACCAATAACATAATGATCTTAAGGGCCGATGTAATCGATTAAAGAAAATCGTATTGACTCTGTAGCCCTTTTATATATCGTCTTAAGAGATCAGGTTATGATTACCTAATTCTTCCTTTTTCAAAAAATTTTTTATTGATTAAGCGCCCTTAAATTAGACTGATAGTTTACCAGTTTACGACTGAGCAGCCATCCACACAGCACCAATAAACCACTAGATGCTATCGGGGTAAATAGCCACAATTTAAAATTAGGTGTCCATGGAAAATCAAAAACATAAACATGTAATCCCCATAAAGCCACTTCAGCACCTAATATTGCTACTAACCCTGCTACCAATCCTAAAATTAAAAACTCAATCCAAATGGTTTTATTCAAAATTGAGCGACTCGCACCAAGTGTTTTATAGACTACCAATTCAATATGTCTTTGTCGCATACTGACTTGGACTTGTGCAAACATTAATAGCACACCACAAAGAATGACTAAAGCAGCCATAAATTGCAATGCACCGCTAATTTGACTGATGATATTACCCGCTAAGGTGACTAATGCAGAAACATCAAGTACTGAGACACTTGGGAATGTCCGTGAAAACTCCGCCATCATTCTCACTTTGGAGGAAGCATTTGCGTCTTCATTAGCAGTGACATTAGTAGCGTTTTCAGAAGATGCACCGTACTTATCATCAAAGATCAATGGAGTAATCCACATTTTAGTGTAAGCATCTAGTTGACCTTCAGGGAATATAAAGTAGAAGTTAAGCTGTAAACTCTCCCAGTCCACTTTACGTATACTAGTCACCTTAGCATTGAATATTCTACCTCCACTATCAAATGTTAGCGAATCGCCCAATGAAATTCCTATTTGTTCCGCAACACTTTGCTCAATAGATGTTTCACCTGGCTTGGGTGGCCATGTCCCTGCAATTAATTCATTTGTTTCTGGTAGTGTATTAAGCTGTGTTAGATTAATTTCTCGATTTAAAGCTTCAGCTCTTTGTGCTTTTTCGCCAAGCGCTGATTTAATTTCTACTCCATTTAGTTCAGTAATTCTAGCAAGTACAATGGTAAAATAATCGCGTGAAGTTACAATATCCTGATTATTCCAAAACTCATCAATCTGATTTTTTTGCCCCTCATTTATGTTCATTAATATATAGCTAGGCGTATCTTTAGGTAATTGAGCCTGCCAGCGATCTAAAAGATCGCTTTGCATTGCAATCAGGAGTGAAAGCAGCATAAATGAAAGTGAAAAAGCCGATAATTGGCTAAAAGTGATTCTGGGTTGATGTAAAAGACGATTTACCGCAAGTCTGAATGGTAAAAATGTTGATTTTATACTTCTGAGTAATTTCAATAATAACCATCCAACAAGACCTAATAACGCGGCTAAAAATCCAATACCCAACAACACAGACCAAACAATTTTATTAAATCCAACCAGACTAAATAGCAATCCAATCGAAAATAGCGTTATTCCTGGCAAATAAATTTTTAAAGGAATAAATGGTTTTAGTGTCGTCTGTCTTAAAACTCTTATAGGTGGTGTTACTAGTAACTGTAGATAAGGTCTTAAGCCGACTAAAAAAGCCATTATAATCAGACTCACTGCGGCCCATATCCATGGCTTAAATGAGGCTTCTGGTAAATCTTTTGGTAAGACATTCCTTAGTACATAAATTAATCCCTGTTCAGTTGCTATACCGAGTAGACCGCCTGTAGCAATAGATAAAATAAGTAACATGACCCATTGGCCAACTATCCATCGCCTCAATGTTTTATGTGTAGCGCCCATAGTTTTTAAAACAGCAACTAATTGATAACGCGTTTTCGTATAGTGCGTCATCGCAACCATCACAGCAGAACCACTAAGGAGTAGAGTTAAGATGGAACACAAAATCAAAAATTGTCTTGCCCGGTCAACCGTTCTATTCACACCAGAACCAGAGTCCCCCTCCCCGACAAATCGATAAGTTGCAGGTAAAATAGGTTTAAGGTAATCATAAAATCTATCGACCTGAGTTTTCTCTCCAGCCAGCATATATCTATAAGTCAAGCGACTACCTAATTGAACAGCCCCTGTTTTATCTATATCATCAATATGCATTAAGACTTTGGGGGCTGATTGAATCCCTGAAAATCCTGCGTCAGGTTCTTTAACAATTTTACCAATGATTGAAAATGTTGCATCGCCAATTTCTAATTGATCACCAATACTCAGGTTCAATTTAATCAAGATATCTTCAGCAACTAAAACTCCACCTTGCTGGACAGTCAGACCTAAGGGTTCAGTAACTAATTCACCATAAAGTGGATACAAATTATCTGTAGCTTTTACTGAAACCAACAAGGGTGGAGCTGCCTCTAATGGGTCATAGGGAATACTTTCATCGGCTAACGCAACAAAAGCCATTGTTTGAAAACTCAGCTGGCGGCTTATTTCTAGATCAAATGAATAAGCTTTTTGCAACCACTCCTCTTGTGCTGGTCTTGTAGATCGTAAAACCAGGTCACCCGCCATAAACTCTTTGCTATAGATGTTTAATCTTTGTTCAAGCCTATCACCTAAGCTACCTAAGGCGAGTATTGCAGCCACAGATAAACTCATGGCTAACCAGACAATAATTAGTGAAGGTGTTTTCCACTCTCTTATAAACCATCTAAAAATCATATTAAGCCTCGCCACTTATTGTTGAGCTTTGAAGCATTGACACATCAATTAACTCTCCACCCACTAATTTCATTTGCCTGTCACATCGTCTCGCCAAACTTTCATCATGAGTGACTAGAACAAGTGTCGTCCCATTTTTTTTATTCAATGTAAATAATAGATCTGCTATTTTTTCACCAGTTTGCCTGTCTAAGTTTCCTGTAGGTTCATCAGCGAATAGGATTTGAGGTTTTGAGATAAATGCTCTTGCTAAAGCCACTCTTTGCTGTTCACCGCCTGATAATAGTGAAGGTAAATGGTTTAGCCTTTTTTCTAGTCCAAGAGAACTTAACAGTTCTGTTGCTAATTTTTTTGCATGAGTTTCATCATATTTATTTTCATTATTTTGGGGTTTTAGCATCATTGGCAATTGAACATTTTCCAGGGCGGTCAATGTAGGGACTAGCAGGAATGATTGAAAAACAAAACCAATACCCTTAGCTCTGAGAAGAGCGCGTTCATCTTCATTCAACTTATTTAATGATTGACCAAGTAAAGATACTTCGCCTGAGGTGCCATCATCTAATCCCGCTAGAATCGCAAGCAGAGTGGATTTACCAGATCCAGATTCTCCAATTAAAGCGCAGCTTTCTCCTGATTTTATAGTTAAATTAATGTTCTTTAATATTGTAAGAGTATCATTACCCTGTTCGACCGTTTTTTGTAATTTTTCAACGTTAACTACGTAGTTCGTTTGTTGTTCTGTACTCACTTGATTTCCTTTTTATTGTGACTTTTAATTAGAATAAATTGTGTTATAAACCTTTGGTATTGGATTGAGATGTATTTATTTAAAAGATAATCATTTTTAAAAGTCATTTCCATATCTTAATATGCTTAATGTGTTCAAATCTACTTTCACTTTATGTTTTAAAAAAGATATCTGATGCTTTTTGAACGATAAATAATTCAACTTCCGATAACTATGAATTAAGTTTTTTTACACGCTAAGTTGATTACACGGTGATACACTCTAATAGACTTAAAATAATCATTACTGATACTCTATCGTTTTTTTTATAATTTGTCTCTTACCAAATTTTAATAAACTCATAATCCCTTTTAAAGTCTTTTCTATTCAATGATAGAAAAAATTTAGCCGATTAGAGCAAAAGGGAGGAGTATTAACTGAGGAAGAACTACGTTTAATTTTGATAGTTATCGATGGGAGTTCATCACGTAGCAATTCAATATGCTGAGGAAATACAACGATAGTCGCTACCCCACAATCTATATGATTTGTTTCGCAAGATCTAATTTGGTTTGGTTCGGTTTTATTTGGTTTGGTTTGGCTTGGTTTGGTTATATTTAATTTCAATTGGGTGTTTTAAATTACTTTACACCTAGATTCAATTTAAACATTACTTTTACTGATTTAATATCATTGTAAAAGTAATGCTTCAAAATCCTGCAATGTTATGATCCGCTAGTTTGATTTGTTATTTTCTTATATGAATCAGTGATCCAATGCTTAAATATAATATAGTCTAAGTTATTGTAAACATAAATTCTTTTCACAAATTCATCATCTAAGATTTCACTACCTGGATTCTCTTCACTTTCTTTTTTATAATTATTTAAAAATTCAATACTATTATCGTGAGATTCAACAATGATCGCATCAGCAAGTTCTTTCTTTAATGTTGTTATAATTGCACCTGGATAAACTTCTTCTTCAACTTTAACTAATTTAGTTAGTACAATATCATCAGTTTTCATCTGTTCTACAAACCTTCCATCTGCTAGTGTTATTTGATACCCAGCGAAAGGATAACTTTCAAAATTTACTTGATTTGTAGAAGTTTTAGTAATTCGCCAAAATGAAAACAAGGTATTTGGCAACTCTTGTAAAAAGGCTTTCTGAAAAGGTTTCAATTTCCAGCTATTTTTTTCTAGATATTCCAACGCTAAAATAGTAAATGTATCTGAACCTTCGTTTTGATATCGTTTAGAACACATGACTTCCATGATATACCCATACACATCTGCAGCCATATCATTATCAGCAAGTGTCTTTGTTAAGTGTGCTGGTTCAATATCCATTGAATTAGCTACATTTAACAGAAAATCTCTTTGAGTGATTAATAGTTTTTCTTTCCAAGGATCACGCTCAGAATATTTCATAATTGCTTTATACGCATTAGCAATTTGCCCTATGTTTTTTTCATAACTCATTTAACGTATTCTCATCAGAATTGATTTCTAATCATTATTATTTATTATTTTTATAAGACTTTTGATTAGACTGTATAGTTGGAGGGTAAAAACTTAATACAGCAGGCTTAAAAATAAGCCTGCTGTATATCATATATAATATTCAGTAAAAAATGAATATTATAAGTATGATTAGATTACAGCGATGTCTTGGTCAACATAGAAAAGGACATCTTTGTGAGTATAAACTGCATAATCACCTTCTGTACCTGATTTAGTGAAGCCTTTAGAAGTAAGGTTAAGATCGATTTTTTGACCTTTGTCACCATTAAGAACAAATACATCATCTTCTGCAACAGATAATACTTCATCAACTGATAATCTTAAAGTTGAACGCGAAGCGTTAAAGTTTTTCGCTGAAACATTTTTAAGTAAATCAGAGAAATCCATGTTTTTGAATTGGCTGAAGAAATCACTGAATTCGTCGCCGATTTCTTGTGCGCCTTCTTTAAATGCAGCACCGATATCTTTACTGTTAGTTATGATTGTTTGAAGGATATCATTGAAATCATATTCAACTGAACCATAAGCATAAGTTAAGTCACCTAAAACCGATTCAAAAGCACTTGATAGGTTTTTACCGATCATTGTGCCACCTTGAGTAAGAGTAGAGAATGCATCTTCAAAACTTGCAGCAATTTTACCAGCACTTGATCCTGAAGTAGTTAAAACAGCGTTACCGCTAGCAATTAAATCAGTAAAGATGTCACCGATATTTTCAACAATATCACCACCATTTTTGATTTCATCAAAGTTGTTTTTGATGCTATCGATAGCATTTTTACCGCCATCATAAATAGATTGGAAAATGATTGTAGTTTCGCCGATAATGATTTTTGCATTATTAATAATGCTGTTAGTAACCGCAGTAGTAACTAATGAGATAACTGCGAATGAACCAGCAAGAGTAGTACTTACATTAGCTAAAGTATCTGAAAACACGCTTGTGATGTTTGATACTGAATTTTGAATGTCAGTAAACATATTGTTTACAGAATTGAACACTTGGTTTGCAGTGTTTGTCACTGATGTAAAAACGTTTGATAAAAAATTCATAGGATTTTCCTGTATCAATATTTTTAATATAAAAAAAATTAGCTAAATCACACTTAGATAAAATGAATATGCATTTTGCTAATAATGATCTAATAATATTTGTATGAGGCCAGATGATTAATTTATACAGCTTATACTCTTAAACTTTCATCTATTAAAACCAACATACTTTACAATTATATATCAATAATTAAACCTTAATGTAATTTTTTACATTTCTTTTTCGTATTTAGATCATTACTTATCAATTTATAACTAAATGTAAAATTTAATTACAAATAAATCACTTTATTTTAGTTTTTTGATTTATTTAAACGTCTTATTACTTACTCTTTAGTTTAGGTCTATATAAGTTGGGAGTGAATAAACCTCGTTGAATGAAAATATTTACCCTGGAATAATTCAAATTGATAGCTACTCAATAATTTTTTCCTTTTCTGCGCAAAATCTGATATCTTTGTGTTACCTTATCTATATTTAATTCCGTAGAATATTGCTTAAAAGCATATGAAAATGAAATATTTTCCGTTACCTCCAAAAAACTTTTTCCCATAAACTAAACAAGGCATGATATGTTGGTATTTAATTTGAATAAAAATTTTAACTATCAAAAAAATAAAGTTTCTAGATCTCAATGTAACAGTTTAGCCACTTTGTGTTTCTATAAAAAACTTTTGACAAAATTTACTTTACTACTCTTATGTATTGGACTCGTTCTAAATCCGACAAAAAGCTATGCTAATGATTCAGTTCAAAAGGAATTGACTACTAAGCAGATCCCCACACTACTCATTTTAGGCGATAGTTTGAGTGCGGGCTATAGACTCTCTTCTGAAGATAACTGGCCCACTTTACTGAATATAAAATTTCAGGCTATGAATGAACAACAGTTAAATGATCAACAAAAGCTTTCAGAAGAAAGTTCTTATTTGATTTATCCCTATATCGTAAATGGGAGTGTAAGCGGAGATACAGCAGAACAAGCACTTGCAAGACTTCCGAACTTATTAACAACGCATTCACCCGATTTTGTTTTAATTGAATTAGGGGCTAACAATGGAATGCAAGGTCTTTCGCTTGCTAACCTAAAAAATACCCTTGATGAAATTGTCGTTAAGATAAAACAAAGCGGTGCAAAGCCAATATTAATGCAGATTGATATTCCCCAAAACCTTGGTAAAAGATATGTGACCGGTTTTAAAAGTGTTTATCCCAAAGTTGCCCTAACTCATAATATACCGCTGATTCCCTTTTATATGGCCGATTTAGTTGCTGCGAATGAAAAAAATGATTTTTCTTTTATTCAAGATGATGGTATTCATCCTACTAAAGAAGCTCAACCTTTTATCGTGGATTGGATGATGACTCATCTAGTCATGGCTCTTTTACCCTCTAGTTCAACAGCAGCAGAATGATAGAACAACGTTTCGTTAATGTGGCCATTCAAACGCCTCTTTACAATACATTTGACTATTTATGGCCTTTTAATGAAGATCCTATTATTGGAGGGAGAGTAGTCATTCCTTTTGGGCGACAAACCAAAGTAGGAATAATCCTCTCTCACTCAGATAAAACAGATATTCCAACTACTAAAATTAAAGCAATCAAAAGCATTATTGACAGCTCACCTGTTTTTGATAAAGATATGCTTAAGATGCTATTTTTTGCTAGCCAATACTATCAGCACCCTAAAGGTGAGGTTCTCTTTCATGCCCTACCTTTATTGCTAAGAGAAGGAAAACCTAACGAATTAAAAAAAGAAACAGTTAAAATATGCAGATTAATAGAGTCGTATAGCTCAAATCATTCTTTTGCAATTGAAGCCGAACAATTAGAAACGCGAATTGCTGATGCTGATTTACTGAATAGAGAACTTAAACGTGCACCTAAACAAAAAAATTTATACGAATTATTAAAAAATAGCTCATTTCCAAGTATTGAACTAAAAGAACTTGGTCATTCAACTGCAACAATTAATGCCCTTAAAGCAAAAGGAATCATTGAAGAGGTAGCGATTGAAGTTGCCCCTTCTGAATATCCTGCAGACGCACATTGGACTAAGACTTACTCAGGTGCAAATAATGCATTGACTCTCAACAAAGAACAAGCCACTGCAGTTGGCGTCATCGCAACACTTAAAGAAAACTTTAATACATGGCTTATTGAAGGAATCACAGGCTCTGGTAAAACAGAAGTCTACCTACATTTAATTGATACAGTCCTAAAAGCGGGTAAGCAAGTTCTTGTACTTATTCCTGAAATTGGATTAACCCCACAAACAATATCTCGTTTTAACGCTCGTTTTTCTGTTCCTATCGCTATGCTACATTCGAAATTAAATGATAATGCGAGACTAAAAGCATGGCAGCAAGCTAAAAGCGGAGACATTGCGATAGTTATTGGTACACGTTCAAGTGTTTTTACTCCTTTTAAAAACCTAGGACTAATTATAATCGATGAAGAACATGACAGTTCTTATAAGCAGCAGGAAGGTTTTCGTTATCATGCAAGAGATATTGCTATTACAAGAGCTAAGCCCTTAAATATACCGGTCATACTAGGTACAGCAACACCTTCTCTGGAAACACTTCATAATACAAAAATAGGCAAATTTAAACTTCTGTCATTAACCAAAAGAGCAGGTAATGCAAGTTTACCTAAACAGCATTTAATCGATTTAAAAAATCAACCATTAGAAGCGGGCCTGTCTCATCCATTGATACAAGTGATGCGTACACATCTGGCTTCTAATAATCAAGTGCTGTTATTTTTAAATAGGCGAGGCTATGCGCCTGCTTTATTATGCCATGAATGTGGTTGGATAGCTGAATGTAGGCATTGTGAAAAATCTTACACCCTACATCAAGCAATTAACAAACTCAGATGCCATCACTGTGATCACCAAATCAAAACACCCGTTCAATGCTATAGCTGTGGCAGTACGCAACTCATGCCAGCAGGAATAGGCACTGAACAATTAGAAGAAAAACTTACTCAACTATTTCCAGGAGTGCCTATCAGTAGAATTGATAGAGATACAGTAAGTAAAAAAGGGGAGCTTGAAGATGAACTTGAACTCATTAATCAAGGAGGAAGAAGAATTATCGTCGGAACACAGATGCTTGCTAAAGGTCATCATTTTTCAGATGTAACACTCGTTGCCCTCTTAGATGTAGATGGCGCTCTATTTAGCGCTGATTTTCGTTCAGCAGAGCATTTTGGTCAACTATTTACGCAGGTTTCAGGACGTGCTGGCAGGGCAAGCAAACCTGGAACTGTATATTTGCAAACACATCATCCAGAACATCCTTGGCTTACAATGCTCTTTAAAGAAGGTTACAAAGGATTGAGTGAAATGTTATTAAAAGAGAGAGAAGAAACCCTTCTACCTCCGTTTTCTCATTTAGCTTGTTTGAGAGCTGAATCCATTCAAAGTCAATTAGCTAATCAATTTTTAATGGCTATCAAAAATGAACTAAAAGCATCGCCCTATTTTGATAATAATCTATGGATTTTAGGTCCGGTCCCCTCTTTACTTGCTAAAAGACAAGGCCGCTTTAGATGGCAACTTCTCATACAACATAAAGACAGACAGAAGCTTCATCAGCAGTTAAATCTATTGAATGCAATTCTTAGTCATCAAACTACAGGAAATAAACTTCGCTGGTCATTAGATATCGATCCTCTAGATAATTAACACTTTATCACTCGCTTCTTTTGCTATAGTCTATTTGCATTTAAATAGGTACTACTCACAATTAAAAGTATGAATAATGTCGATTTTATCAAAAACTTTTACTTATTCTCTTTTTTTTAAGAATAAAATAAGTTTTTTAACGCTATAATGTAACAGTTTGGTGTCTTACTAACTAAGATTCAATTAACTTGTAACACCTTTACTTATTTTTTAGCAATAAGTAATCAGCTAAAATAGCCTAGTTTTTTGAGTCTTTTTTGAACTTGTTATCTTTTATTATATTGAACAACCCTTTAAGGAGTTTATTTATGTTTGGAAACCTCTTTGCTTCCTTGCAAAAAGCAGGTAAAGCATTGATGCTACCCGTCTCCGTTTTACCTGTTGCAGGTATCATGCTTGGTTTCGGTGCTGCTGATTTGTCACCTGTCTTTCAATCCAATATTCCAGGCTTTCTTCTTACTATTCAACATTTATTAAAGGTTGCTGGTGAGTCTGTATTTGATCAAATGCCACTTTTATTTGCAGTCGGTGTTGCATTAGGCTTTACTAAAAACGATGGTGTGTCCGCTCTTTCTGCTATTGTGGGTTATGGCATCATGTCTGCCTCAATCGTCGTTGCAGGTCCTGCATTTAACGAAATATTCTTTAATTACGATGTAATAAGAATTGCCGCTGAAATGGAGGCCGCTAAAGCAGCTGATCCTACTCTACCTGCACCCGCCGTCTCTGTTGCTAATATCTTTAATACAGGGGTACTTGGTGGGATCATAGTGGGTGGTATTGCTGCATGGTCTTTCAATCGCTACTACAATATTAGACTTCCTGAATATTTAGGTTTCTTTGCAGGTAAACGTTTTGTGCCTATTATGACAGGATTTTTATCACTTTTTGTTGGTATCTTTTTAGCCATTGTTTGGCCTCCTATTGGTACCGGAATAAAAGTTTTCTCTGACTGGGCTGCTTCTGGAAACCCTGTTGTCGCATTTGGTGTTTACGGTCTTGTTGAAAGAAGTTTACTTCCATTTGGTTTACACCATATATGGAATGCTGCATTCTTCTATGAGGCTGGATCATGTGTAAACAGTGATGGTGAACCTTTGCGTGGAATTATGACCTGTTTCCTTTTTGCTGATGATGCATCTAGAGCTGCTGGAAATGGATTTGGTCAATTAGCGGGTGGATTCCTGTTTAAAATGTTTGGTCTACCTGCTGCTGCAATAGCCATAGCCTTAGCTGCTAAGCCTGAAAACCGTAAAAAAGTTTTAGGAATAATGATTTCTGCTGCGTTGACTTCATTCTTAACAGGCATTACTGAGCCTATTGAATTTGCATTCTTATTCTTAGCGCCGCTTCTTTATGCAGTCCATGCGGTATTAGCTGGTTCAGCGTATGTTATCACTAACTCATTAGGCATAGTACATGGACATACTTTCTCAAACGGCTTCATTGACTTTGCTTTATTATCATCAAAATCTGAAAATATAATTTTGCTTGTATTGATGGGATTAATTTATGCAGCTATCTATTTTATCGTGTTTACATTCATGATAAGAGCGTTCAATCTCAAAACACCTGGTCGTGAAGATGATGATGGCTCTGCAGCTGAACCTCAAGTCAAATCATCTAAAAATGGGAAATCTATTGCTGCAGATTTAGTTGCTGCATTTGGTGGTAAAAGTAATATCACTAATCTTGATGCTTGTATTACTAGACTTCGTGTTTCTGTTAAAGATTCGGCTATAGTTAATCAAGATCAACTTAAAGCCCTTGGTGCTAAAGGTGTAATTATGGTTGCAGGTGGTGTCCAAGCGATTTTTGGTACACAATCTGATAATTTAAAAAGTGAAATGGATGAGTGGATGCAACAAGATCACTCTGGTTCTATGGCCGAAGAGCTCGTTAAAGCATTTGGTGGTAAAGCTAATATCACTAATTTAGATGCGTGTATTACGCGTTTGAGAGTTTCTGTTAATGATGCTTCTCTTGTAAATGAAGATAAGCTTAAACAACTTGGTGCTAAAGCTGTTATCATTGTTGCTGGAGGCGTTCAAGCAATTTTTGGTACGCAGTCAGATAATCTTAAAAATGAAATGGATGCTTGGTTAGAAAATAACTAATTTATCCTCTAAATTAGATAGGGAGATGTATAGTTCTCCCTATCTAATAACAACTAATATATAGCTAGTTTCCCCTATCCTATTTAACTTCCTTGCCTTTTCTCGTTTTTTATTTACTCGCATATTTGGCTTTTGCTGTCGCGTAGCTATGCGCAGATTAATTCTATTAGCTAGGATTTAATTTGATAATTTGCCATCACTTCTAACGCTTTAATCATATAGGAGTGTTCGAGCCCTGCTCCTCCATGCGCACTACAAGTGTGAAATAGCTCCTGCGCAATTGACGTATTAGGAAAGAGAGACCTAACTGTTTTGCTGTATCTAACGCAATTCTTAAATCTTACATTTCGCTGTTCAAAAAATGATTAACAACTATCCTAATTGATAGGGATGAGATAAGAAGCTGAATAAACCCAAATGCCTGCGGCATTGGCGTATCCTCCTTAGGAGACGCGTTACAACTGGGCGTATAAAACTGATCCAGAGCCACATATGAATAATAGGATAATAGATTGCGCTAGAGGAAAAAGATTAGGAGGTTCCTCTTTAATCAATTGAATGTGTTACATTCGAGGAAATCCCCTAGACTATGATAACTGGTCACTACAGGAAGGGTAGCAAAGTTGGTCATATTTAAACTGTTTACCCTATTTTAAGAAGGGCGAATTATCGAGTAGAGCCCAGGAACCTCCCCTGAACCCTCTCACAGAACCGTACGTGAGCCTC
>NZ_JBHLXE010000112.1:0-908 GCF_042432445.1 Thorsellia kenyensis
ACGTGTCACTTCAGTATCATTGAGGTAAATGATGATGGTTTCACCCGCACTACCACGACCGGTAATAGTCGGTGTATTGTCATTGGTTAAGCCATCTGGTTGGACAATGGTATTACCCCCTACATCATCAACTAACGTATCTAGGGTTGGAGTAGACGGTTCTGATGCCAACACGTTAAAGTTCCATGCTGAACTCATCGGCCCTTCAACACCCGCTTTACTGACGCCCGCCAGTTTAAAGTTATGCATGCCGCCGCTTAGGTTAGCAGGTGGTGTATAACTCCATGTGCCATCAACATTCACAGGGATAAGTTTGCCAATGAATTGACCATCTTGGTAAACTTTGATGAACGCGGTGTTAGCATCGGTCACTTTACCACGGTACTCAGGCAATCTGTCATCGGTTGTACCCCCTTTAGCGATAAGACCTTGGACATCACCTACGTTGTCGTAAAGCTCAATGCTAGACTCATTCACCGCACCTGGTGCACTCGTGTCGACCGTGAAGGTCACACTGAGTTTCTCACCTGGCGTACCGACACGGTTCACCGGTGCCACCGCAATGGTATTCTCACCTGCCGCCAAGTTATTCGGTAAATTATATGTCCAAGTGTTGTTTGTGACTTTCGCACGACCCACTTCTTGTGTGCCCACATAGATAATCACTTCAGTCACACCCGCAGGCGCACGACCTTCTAATGTTGGTCTGATGTCATCAGTCACATCACCATTTTTGATTGGCCCTTGGATTTCACCTACATCATCAAGAATCGTTAAATCATTGCTAGACAAGCTCGCAGGAACGCTGGTGTCTACATCGATAGCAAATCCAGTACTTTCCTCACTCACATTACCCGCTGCATCTGTGACGGTAATAACAAAGTTATGAATACCATCATCTAACTCAA
>NZ_JBHLXE010000113.1:0-993 GCF_042432445.1 Thorsellia kenyensis
ACGTGTCACTTCAGTATCATTGAGGTAAATGATGATGGTTTCACCCGCACTACCACGACCGGTAATGGTCGGTGTATTGTCATTGGTTAAGCCATCTGGTTGGACAATGGTATTACCCCCTACATCATCAACTAACGTATCTAGGGTTGGAGTAGACGGTTCTGATGCCAACACGTTAAAGTTCCATGCTGAACTCATTGGCCCTTCAACACCCGCTTTACTGACACCCGCCAGTTTAAAGTTATGCATGCCGCCGCTTAGGTTAGCAGGTGGTGTATAACTCCATGTGCCATCAACATTCACAGGGATAAGTTTGCCAATGAATTGACCATCTTGGTAAACTTTGATGAACGCGGTGTTAGCATCGGTCACTTTACCGCGGTATTCAGGCAATCTGTCATCGGTTGTACCACCTTTAGCGATAAGACCTTGGACATCACCTACGTCATCATAAAGCTCAATGCTAGACTCGTTCACCGCACCTGGTGCACTCGTGTCGACCGTGAAGGTCACACTGAGTTTCTCACCTGGCGTACCGACACGGTTCACCGGTGCTACCGCAATGGTATTTTCACCTGCCGCCAAGTTATTCGGTAAATTATATGTCCAGGTGTTGTTAGTGACTTTCGCACGGCCCACTTCTTGTGTGCCCACATAGATAATCACTTCAGTCACACCCGCAGGCGCACGACCTTCCAATGTTGGTCTGATGTCATCAGTCACATCACCATTTTTGATTGGCCCTTGGATTTCACCTACGTCATCAAGAATTGTGAGGTCATTGCTCGATAAGCTCGCAGGAACGCTGGTGTCTACATCGATAGCAAATCCAGTACTCTCCTCGCTCACATTACCCGCTGCATCCGTGACGGTAATAACAAAGTTATGAATACCATCATCTAACTCAACCGCTTTATATGTCCATGAACCATCTAAGCCCGCTTTAACAATACCGACAACCTGATTATTAGATTTGTCATAGATAGTCACCGT
>NZ_JBHLXE010000114.1:0-11260 GCF_042432445.1 Thorsellia kenyensis
AACGGTGTAGCTTAGTATGTGAAAATTATAAATAACTAACAACTATCTTGACAAGTTCCGCAATCAAGTTAGCCATGGCGGTAGTAGCTTAACCGCAGGAGGAGACATAAACCTAATCGCAACTGAACAAGACATCTTGGTACAAGGCAGTACCCTAGAGGCAGCCAATAACCTGATCCTAGAGGCCAAACGCGATATTTTATTACAAGCAGCACAGGATACCTCAAAACTAGAGGGTAAAAATGAGAGCAAAGGAGTCAGTTTAGGCGTGACCTACAACGGTAGTTGGGGCGTGAATGCGGGTTTCAATAAAGGCAAAGGCAGTGAAAATGGCAATAGTGTGACTAACATCGGCACCGAGCTGAATGCGGGTAACCTCATCACTCTCAATAGTGGACGTGATACCCAAATCATAGGCAGTCAAGTTAAAGGAGAAGGCGTTGATTTAACAGTCGGTAATGATTTACGGATTGAGAGTCTGCAAGACAGCGATAGTTATCACAGCAAACAAACTGATGTGAGTGCCAATGTCAGTGTAGGTGCAGGTAGCTTCGGAGGGGGCGTCAGTGCCAGCAAAACCAAAATGGACAGTGACTATGCAAGCGTTCAAGAACAAGCAGGGATATTTGCTGGAACAAAAGGCGTTGATGTTGAAGTTGGGAATAATACTCACCTCAAAGGGGGAGTCATAACGAGCGAAGGTGAGAATAACACCTTGACTACCGGCACTCTTAGCTTTGAAGATATCGAAAATAAAGCGCAGTTTGATGTCTCAAGCAATAGCGTGGGGGGCAACCTCGGGATGGGAGGTTTGAGTATTCCTGGTGTGTCTAATAGCAATAACAGTGGTGAATCTGACAGCACAACCCAAGCCACGATTGGCAATAACATTGATATCACCCTTAAGGATGTGACAAATCAAACACAAGATATTGACACGCTGAATCGTGATACGGATAACGCACATCAATCGCTAGATAAAATCTTTGATAAAGACAAAGAGCAAGAGCGGTTAGACGAACAGAAACTAATCTCTGACATCGGTAATCAGCTCAGTAATATTGTTCGAACTGAGGGGCAAATACGGGCAGAAAAAGCCAAAAACGACCCTACTGCACTTGAATTAGCGAAGAAAGAGCTCTTAGCAGAGGGTAAAAATCCCACCACTCAAGACATAGAGCAAAGAGCACAAAACAACGTCATGCGTGATTGGGGCACTGGAGGTAAATACCAACAAGTGACTCAAGCATTAACTGGCGCATTAAAAGGAGCACTCGGTGGAGATATTACCCAAGCCCTTGCCAATGGCTCAGCACCTTACCTTGCAGAAGCCATTAAGAAGGCGACCACCAATCCAGACGGCAGTGTCAACACTGGGGCTAATTTAGCTGCTCATGCGATTTTAGGTGCGTTACTCAGTGCAGCCAACGACAACAATGCCCTCGCAGGAGGATTAGGTGCCCTCAGTGCAGAAGCAGCAGCCAATCTTATCAAGAATGAACTCTACGGTGATAAATCGTTTGCTGATTTAACCGAAGATGAGCGTCAAAATATTTCAGCTCTTTCCCAAATCGCGGCAGCCGTTGCAGGAGGATTAACTGGTGACAGCGCTAGTGATGCCACGCAAGGAGCTATTATTGGTAAGAATGCAATCGAAAATAATTATTTAAATACTGATGAAAAACAAGAAAAAACGATGCTTGAATTTCGCGAGCAAGAAGGAATACTCAGTGAAAAAGATCAACTTCGTTTATTTGAACTTCGGATAAAGGATGGGTCAAGCACTGAAGCCCTTCTTATTGCTTGCCAAGATGTTAATAGCAAAACATGCGAAGTTGAACGTAAAAAAGCGTATAATGATTTAGCAACCTATAAGAATTTAACTTATCATCACCCTCCAGAACACCAAGTAGGTTACAAAGAAATCCAATCTCTTCTTGATGCAACAAGCAAAGAGGCCGATTTTTTACGTCTGGTCTACGACTCATACAAGCGTGGCTATGAAGACTTAGGATTCAACGAAAAACAAGCTGGCGCCATGGCTGGTAGAACGATTGCGGTTCAATTTATGGTTCATGGGGTATCGGGAGGAGTAAGTTTATCTCGATTAGGTCAGGTCTTTGGGAATGTTAAAGTTGGTGGTAGTTTAACACCAAAACAACATAGTAAAAAAGTAGATATTAAAAATTCTGATGCAACAAATTTACAGCCGCAAATAATAACAATTGATAAAAATAAGTACCCAGAATCAGCTAAGCACATTGAAGAGTCTCAACAAACAGGATATCCTTCAATATTAACCATTGATCGATTAGGTGCGGCGGAACGTAGAAAAGCCGCACTAAAAGATACAAAACCTCAAACTGGATTTGATAGAGATGAGTATCCTCCTGCAATGTTTGAGGAAGGAGGAGCCGGCTCTTCAATAAAACTTATAAATCCATCAGATAACCGTGGGGCCGGAGCATGTATTGGAGCCCAGTGCAGAAAATTCCCTGATGGAACTCAGGTTATTATACAAACTAAGAAGGACAAAAAATAACATGACTACATATATAAATAAACTTTTGGAAATATCTAGCTCTTCTTTATCATCGCGTAAAGTAATGATGCATGAACTATTTGAACTGGGGACTTCTGAGCGTGTTGATGAACTCCACTCTATATTAAATAGATCGAATGGATTTTATACTTTTGAAGGAGCCTTTCATCTATATTCACTAGAATCTATAGATAATACTTTGGGTTTAGTTGATTGGAATAGGAATGATTTATGGATAAATGACTATAATGGGTTAACGCAAGGAGCTTTATTTTTTGCACAAGATATTTTTGGAAATCAATTTAGTTTACTTAATAATAATATACATTTATTTAACATAGAAACTGGCCAATTTGAATTTTTAGCGAAAGATTTTGATTCTTTTTGTAAGTTGTTGTTAACTGATTTCAATTTTTTAACAGGCTACTCATTCGCTAATAGTTGGCAAGTAATACATGGAAAACTACCAAATGGTAAAAGATTATCTCCTAAAATACCTTTTGTGCTCGGAGGACAATACGATATGAATAACCTTTTCTTAGCTGATTCAGTTAATTTAATGAAAACTAATGGAAATATCGCTGCGCAAATACAAAATATTCAAGATGGTACTAAAATAAATTTGTCTTTTAACCATATCTGAGCAGATTACATCTGTAAGATATCGATAACTACCAAACTAAACAAACCAATTTAGGAGATAATGTTGGTGTCTCTGTCGGCACCAGTACCAGCGTCAGTGGTGGCATAATATTGACACGCTGAATCGTGATACGGATAACGCACATCAATCGCTAGATAAAATCTTTGATAAAGACAAAGAGCAAGAGCGGTTAGACGAAGAGAAACTAATCTCCGATATTGGCAATCAGCTCAGTAATATTGTTCGCACTGAGGGACAAATACGGGCAGATAAAGCCAAAAACGACCCTGCTGCACTTGAATTAGCGAAGAAAGAGCTCTTAGCAGAGGGTAAGAATCCCACCACACAAGACATAGAGCAAAGAGCACAAAACAATGCCATGCGTGATTGGGGAACTGGGGGTAAATACCAACAAGTGACTCAAGCATTAACTGGCCCATTAAAAGGAGCACTAGGTGGAGATATTACCCAAGCCCTTGCCAATGGCTCAGCACCTTACCTTGCAGAAGCCATTAAGAAGGCGACCACCAATCCTGACGGTAGTGTTAACACTGAAGCCAACCTCGCCGCTCACGCCATTTTAGGCGCACTACTCAGCCAAGCTAACGACAACAGCGCTCTTGCTGGAGGGTTAGGAGCCCTCAGTGCAGAAGCAGCAGCCAATCTTATCAAGAATGAACTCTACGGTGATAAATCTTTTGCTGATTTAACCGAAGATGAGCGTCAAAACATTTCTGCACTTTCTCAAATCGCGGCAGCCGTTGCAGGAGGATTAACAGGTGACAGCTCTAGTGATGCCGCACAAGGAGCTATTATTGGTAAGAATGCGGTTGATAATAATTTTTTAACGCCAAAAGAAAAAGCGATTGATGATAAACGTTACGATGAATGCGAGACAAATGATTGTCGCACACAAGTAGCGATAGAAAATATGGAATTATTTCTAAAAAATCAGAGTGATTTAAATAAAGTGCTAGAGGTTTTTAATCTTGAATATGCAGAAAGATTTAAAAATTGTAATGGTAATAGATATTGTGAAATGAGTGTAATGCAAAGTTATGCTATTGAACAACGCGTAATACTTGCAAGTGCATACGATCCAGAAGCCTTTGATGTCATAATAAAAAAGTTAATTGCGGAAGTTAATGCAGAAGCTAAAGGTAAAAAACTCACCGAATCAGAATATAACGATATTATTGTTAAACTACTATTAAGAGATAATGCTGAAATAGAGTCTATAATTGAGCGCAGCCCACAAAATAGCTTGATAAAAAAGGCTGGTTATGAAAGCGTTGCGAGAACTGTAGCTGATTTCATTCCAGTAATTGGTGATGCAAAAGGTTTCTATGAAGCTGAAGACTCAATTGATCTTTTGATTGCAGCAGTGGCTTTAATACCTGGTCTAGGAGACGCTGCAGGAAAAACCTTAAAAGAAGCCAAAGTGCTTGCAAAAAATGGTGACTATGCAGGCGCCAATAAACTAATAAATGATGTTAAAGTAGAGATTAAAAATTTAGATTCTGGGAGCACAGGGAATTGGAATAAAGATTTAAATAAACCTAAACCAAATACGGTTTATAATATTGATGAAAATAAAATATATAGAACAGATGAACTAGGGCGAGTTAATAGCGTTGAAGCAGATCTTACTTTGTTAACAAATGATCGCAATACCTATCAACAATGTAAAATTGGAAAATGTGGTGAAGTGGGTGATGGAGGAGGGCATCTTATTGCGTCAATATTTAATGGTCCAGGGGAAGCTTTAAATCTTACGCCAATGGCATTAAACCTTAACCGTGGAGATTGGAAGGCAATGGAAAATATATGGGCAAAAGCATTAAAAGAGGGAAAAAATGTTAAAGTCGATATCCAACCTATTTATTCGGGTAATGGTGCTAGGGCGAATGAGTTTAAGGTCAATTATTGGATTAATGGTAAACTTTATAAAGAGGTGTTCAAAAATGAGTGATAATACAATCAAAAACGATTCTCAGTTATATAATGAAATAGCAAGTGTTCTGTTTCAATCCTCAACTGCTGAGTGTATTAAAATCTGTATGCTTTTGAGACTTTCAGCTGATAGTAAACACTCTAAGACAGAAGCTTTTGGATTTGATACAGATGGCAATGAAATCAGTTTTCTAGTTGATGACTCATTTGGAAATATGCATGATTTAGCCGTTGAACTAAAAAACTATTTTTTAGAGAACAATCTAACTAATGGTATGCCAGGCTGGAGGTATTTATGGGTAGAGGTAGATGTTGTTAATAATAAAGTCAAATTTGATTTTGCATACGATGAAGATAACAGGGAAGACAAATTTAAGTTTAGTTATGAGTGATTGGTCCTGTCCATCTGAAAGAGGATGCACATCGTGATGTATTATTACTTGCTAAATAAACTACCTCAAAACTCAATGGCAAAATGAGAGTCGTGGTTAGAGTCTCGGTGGCAGTATTGATTTATCGGGCACCATCGGTCTTCATACTTCAATCAATCGGGGTAAAGGCAATGATGTCTCTATCACAAGTAAACGAGATACCCTTATCCAAGGCGGACAAGTTATCGGTGAAGGGATAACGGTTGACGTTGGGCGTGATTTACGTATTGAGAGCCTGCAAGATACAGAGAGCTATGAGAGTAAACAAACCAATCTAGGGGCTAATGTTGGTGTATCTGTCGGCACCAGTATCAGCATCAGTGGTAGCATTAATGGTGACCGTACCAAGATGGATAGTGATTATGCCGGTGTACAAGAGCAATCTGGGTTGTTTGCGGGTAATAAAGGCGTTGATATTGATGTTGAAAACAACACCCACCTCAAAGGGGGAATTATAGCCAGCGAAGGTGGGAATAACACCTTGAGTACCGGGACCCTCAGCTTTGAAGGCATCGAAAATAAAGCGCAGTTTGATGTCTCAAGCAATAGCGTTGGGGGCAACATCGGAATGGGAGGCTTGAGTATTCCTGGAGTGTCTAATAGCAACAACAGTGGTGAATCTGATAGCACAACCCAAGCCACGATTGGTAATAACATTGATATCACCATCAACGATGAAACCAATCAAACACAAGATATTGGCACGCTGAACCGTGATGTGGATAACGCACATCACTCGCTAGATAAAATCTTTGATAAAGACAAAGAGCAAGAACGGTTAGACGAAGAGAAACTAATCTCTGATATTGGCAATCAACTCAGTCATATTGTTCGCACTGAGGGACAAATACGAGCAGAAAAAGCCAAAAATGACCCTACTGCACTTGAACTAGCGAAGAAAGAACTCTTAGCAGAGGGTAAAAATCCCACCACTCAAGCAATTACGGGCGCATTACAAGGAGCACTCGGTGGAGATATTACCCAAGCTCTTGCTAACGGCTGCGTATTCTCATCCACTTCGATCACTAATTCTCACCTAGCTTCGATCACTCAATATCATTCATGTCGATCACCTTAAGCTGATTTTAGGAGTTGTGATTTGGCTCCGTCTTTAAAGGAAAATGGCTTCCTTAACTTGTAGATTTAATCAACACTCCTCGCTGATACCATAATCTGTATAAGCGAGGTCATTATGTCTACGGTACCTATCTATTTCAATGAGAAAACTAAAAGAAATATTACGGCTCAAATTTGAAGCTAAACTTCCACATAGAAAAATTGCACAAAGCTTGTCAATTTCAGCATCTACAGTCTCCTATTATGTTAATCGAGCAGGACAATTAGGGATCACTTGGCCCATTCCCTCTGATTTAAACGATAGAGACTTCCACCCAAATCACAGTTGTTGAATCAATCTTTCTTTTTGCACTACAATCATTTTTTATGTGCAGATACAGTGCGGTATCGATTTTCAAGTTGATTACGTTTTATCTCTCTGGATATTGTTGATTTATGAACACCACTCTCTTTAGCGATGTCTGATAGTGAATAATCTTTTCCAATTAACAGAGAAATCTGGTATCTTAAACCTTCGGTTAGTTGCTTATATTTCATTATTGCCTCACTCGTCTTTGATCGGAAGTTTGGGACTAGTTTATCAGTAACTAACCGACCTTCCAAATTGACACCTTGTGTTGCACTTATTATATTAATTCCTGTAGCACTACGTTTTCAACACCGTGCCCCACTCTAATTCTACTATATCGAGTAGAGCAAAGGAGTTTCACCCACACCCTATCACTGAGATGGGCAACTGATTTAGGATACTCATTCTACAACCTCTTAATGAGTGTCTGAAATCATTATACCCATATAATTCATTACAATATGAGTTGAATATTTCCCATTTTTTTATTATAAAAGCTTGTAACAAACTCAACAACATTGTACAAATGTACAATATTAAAGAGGAGTTTATATATGATTACTATAAGTTATAGCGAAGCAAGACAACATTTATCAGCAACAATGATCAGGGCTGTTGAGGATAAAGCACCCATTTTAATTACACGCCAAAGAGGAAGCTCGTGTGTTCTAATGTCATTAGAAGAATACAATGCATTACAAGAAACATCTTATTTGATGTCTAACCCTGCAAATGCAAAAAAACTAATGAAATCAATAGAAGAATTAAGAGCAGGTAAAGGAAAAAATAGAGATCTTATTGAAGAATGAATATAACATTTTCAGATCAAGCATGGGAAGATTATATCTATTGGCAAAAAATTGATAAAAGACTTACAAAAAAAATCAACGATCTTATAAAAGAAATAAAAAGAACACCTTTCGAAGGTACTAGAAAACCTGAACCTTTAAAGCACAATCTTGCCGGATTTTGGTCAAGAAGAATTAATGAAGAACATAGAATTATTTATGAAATAAGTAATAGCGCTATATTGATAGCATCATGCAGGTATCACTACGAATAATTTAGTTTGCATGAACTAAGTGGTTCCCGAAAAAGCACTTGGTCTGTCACAGTAAACGGTAATTGGCCCATTATGTTCAAATTCAACAGACGAGATGCTGAAATTGTTAACTATGAGGATTATCACTAATCACCATGCACAACCCAGCTCATTCAGGGGTGATTTGCTAATTGATCCTTCATAGATTAATTTGAGTTTCCAATTAATGCTTTAGCTTTTTCTTTTATCTCTGCGAGAGCTTCCACTGAAACAACGCCTTTTTTCTTAACTTTACGTGCGCGCCAATCGATGCAAGTCACTTGATCAGCAAGCGCAACACCTTCATTCGATAAATCGACTTCAAATGGATATCCCTTAACCTTAGTTGTACAAGGAACACAAAGTAAAAGCCCAACTAAGTTGTTGTAAGAAAATGGACTTAGTACCACTGCAGGCCGATGACCGCCTTGCTCATGCCCTTCTACTGGGTCAAAATCAAGCCAAATTAAATCTCCTGAATCGGGTACGTAGCGTGACACCATCTAAATTAATTCCTTACCGACAGGTGAGCCTAAATTTATTTTTTCATGAATATTTTCCTGTGTAATACCCGATAAAAGAGATTCTAAGGAAAACTGCTTAGATTTCAGAGGAACTAAAATAATTTGGCCCGAATTATTAATTTTCAATTCAAATTTATCTTCAATGTTTAAAGAAGCTGCTACCATTACGTGAGCAGGTATCCTGATAGATGGGCTATTACCCCATTTTTTTAATGTTACGGTTATCATAATTAGCCCCCTTCTTGCTAATGATTGTTGATACATTGTATATCATTAAATATCTATTGTCAATTTCTCATCAAAAATTCACGCGAAGCAAATGTATTTATACAATTAATGGTATATCTATATGCTAACAAAATTTAAATAAATACTATAACCGGCAGTTTGCCTAGCAATTACCTAAGAGAGTACAAAAGTGAGTATAATTTGAAATTATAAATAAAAAATGATTATAATACAACAGCTTAAGCTGAGAATTTCGCTTTAATGTGTAGCGTTTTTGTAGTGAATGGATTATGACAAAATATGGTGTTCATTTTACTGGGCACCAAAAAGTTAAATTACTGAATAATCGGCATTATAGAGTGGTTCCGAAATTAACTTGCTATCTAATCTATCAACGCAACACTTCGGAAAATTAAATTTACTTACTCATTTGCATTCGTCAATAATATTGATGTGTCTATTTTTTTATTTATTTTTTCCACCCATAGTGGAGGATTTATTCTTTTGTAAACTTGATTATTTTTAACTAGCGTGTAAAGTCTATGACTATGATATTTTATAGAATTATCATATATCGCAAGTTTATCTATTAAATGCAAAATTTCATCAATATTCCTTAGGCTCTTGTGATAGCGTTTTCTTATAGTGATCTCTTCAATATGATGACCACCTTTTTTCACACGCTCCCTAACGCGCTCTACATTCATATCAGGATTGATTAATCCTATAAATTTTACTGAGACAAAAAAACCAGCTTCCTTCGCCTCTTTGATTCTATTGATGGCACTTTTTCCGCTCAAGGTGGTTTCCATAGAAAAAGAGATTTTTGAGCGCAAGCACTCATTAAATAGTTCAATTGCCATTTTACCTGCTTTTACATCAACATCTCTAGGACTATCAAAATTAATTTTTTTTGCATAGCATCAGGATCAATGACTAATAATTCTGAATTATTCCCTCTTAGTGAAGATTTACCTGCTCCATTCGTTCCAGCTAAAAATACAGCAATAGGCCTAGTCTGCATTAGCCCCCCTTAATTATCAGGTAAGTAATTAACTATATTACCTTCTTTATCTCTGATGACTACATACGTTCCATCAGGATTTATTTGAAGAATATTTCCTTCTTCATCTGCAGCAACCACCCATTCTTCTTGCATTTTTTTTTGAAGTTCTTTTCTAGCACTAAGTAGCTCTATCCTATCTTCTTCATCTAAGAATTGTTCGATATCATCATAATACTTGTTTTGCATTGCTTTATCCTTTCTTAAGTTTGAAGCATAAATACACTTATGTTATTTATAACTTCAATATAGCCATAACTCGATAAAGTGAGTATATCAGTTTTTTAATCAATATTTGTATTTTTTGACCGGCAATTAGTAATAAAGGTTTTCAAGGCTTTCTCAAGAATAAAATTAGGTTTAGATTTTATTTTGTATAAAAAAACATAAGCTTTTCGTCAAATTGTAATACCAAAAAATAACGCCTAAATAAGTAACTATGAATGTGTTGTTAACGACAAGTTATAATACTCCCACTTCAAAGATTCAATTTTATCTATCTGTATTATAATTAAATTTAACCCATTCATAACAGCTTCCCCAGTAATTACCAAAGTGAGTACAAAGGTGAGTATAATTTGAAATGAGAAATTATATATTATTATAATACAATCACTTGAATTGAGAATTACGCTTTAATGTGTAGCGGTTAAATAAAAATGGCTATCATCTATTATTTAATATGATAGCCCTAAAAACAACATGTGCAGATTACTTCTCGCTCTTTATGAAGTCCCTAAGTGTCTCAATTGCTTCCTAAATTTTGCATGTCGATTGCAAGTGCGAGTTGATTTAATTGTTACTAGCACCTTTTTAGCTAACAAAACAAGCGTATTATAAATGGCATTAACAATATACTTGCTTATATAACACAATTAATAACGCTTTATTAAGTTTTGCTGATTTTAATTAGGTTTTATTCCTATTTTTTTAATTGCATCACTTAAATCTCGATCAACTTGTGTAGCTTTAGTATCAATAATGCGTCTAAATTTATCGTATTCCATTTTTGCCTTTTCTTTGGCTTCCTCTGCCGTGATTTTACCAGAATGAGTTAAGGTATTAAAATCACTCAATTTAAGAAATTCATCAAGCTTGTTTGCCCAATCTTCCATTTTCATCAACCTACCTTGACGCGCTTGTAATTCAGCGAACTCAAGGTAAGAGTTTACTAAACGATTTAAGATATCTAATTCTTGCTCTGAAAGATAATTTTTAGCTGTTATAGCTTCTTTTTGTGTCGGCTCCTTCCCCTTATAATGAGTTAAACCCATATTAGGTTTATCGCCATCAACTCGACTAAATATTCAGGGGGAGATTAAACTTTTGCCAGCTTCATCAGCATTTAAAATCATCCCCTTGTTAAATT
>NZ_JBHLXE010000115.1:0-3385 GCF_042432445.1 Thorsellia kenyensis
GTACCAAAGGACAATGCGCTAATTGAGTCGTATGAAGTCCCGCTTGATGCTGTCTTGGGTGGCGAGTGGCTAAAGTCCCATGATGATAAATTTCAACCAGTTGCCCTGAGATATGCACTTCTACTAACTCTTTAGCTAATTGATAGGGGACCGAGTAAAAGTGTTGTTCTACTTCAATATGATAGTCATTAGGTACTCGTGTTTTCTTTACTTGAGTAAATACGTAAGGTCTTGCGGGTAATGCCTGTAGTGCAGGTAAATCAATGGATTGGAAAAGTGAACGCCGCGAGTCTGTACGTTTTTGTAATGGACGTGCATTCAACTCATCGATTAAAGCACGAATACTTGCATTTAATTGAGCTAAGGAATAAAAGGCTTCATGCCTTAATCTAGCTATAATCCAACGTTCTACCACTTGCACTGCCACTTCGACTTTCGCTTTATCCTTAGGCTTATAAGGCCTTGTAGGCAATACAGTGGTGCCATAATAAGCTGCTAATTGTTGATAGGTAGGATTTAGGTCAGGTTCATAACGAGAAGCCTTTGTCACCGCACTTTTTAAATTATCAGGGACGATGATGGCTGGCACTCCGCCTAAAAACTCAAAGCAACGGACATGACTCATTATCCAATTTTCAAGATTTTGTGAATATGTCGCCTCAGCATAGGTATAACTGGATGCGCCCATCACAGCGACAAAAATTTGTGCCTTAATGATTTCATGTGTTGTAGGATCAACAATGTTTACCGTTGGACCACAATAATCGACAAATAACTTTTCACCTGCGATGTGATGTTGCCTCATAGATAACTTTTGCTTTTTTAACCATTGCTTATAGAGTCGACAGAACTGGGGGTAACTATAATGATAAGTGCTTTTTGAGGCATACTCATCCCATAATAACTGAAGAGTTAGGGTTTTGTTTGTCAGTTGATTTTTTATTTCAACCCAATCAGGCACAGGATATCTCGGCTGTTTGATTTTAACTTGAGTCGATTGAAATGCCTGTTCTAAGTCTCTATCGTTTAAATCAGAGGGAATGGGCCAAGTGATCCCTAATTGTCCTGCTCGATTAACATAATAGGAAACTGTAGATGCTGAAATTGACAAGCTTTGTGCAATTTTTCTATGTGGAAGTTTAGCCTCAAATTTGAGGCGTAATATTTCTTTTAGTTTTCTCATTGAAATAGGTACCGTAGACATAATGACCTCGCTTATACAGATAATGGTATCAGCGAGGAGTGTTGATTAAATCTACAAGTTAAGGAAGCTATTTTCCTTCAAAGACGGAGCCAAATCACAAACCCTAAAATCAGCTTAAAGTGATCGGCATGGATGATATTGAATGATCGGCATGAATGATATTGAATGATCGGCATGAATGATATTGAGTGATCGAAGCTAGGTGAGAATTAGTGATCGAAGTGGATGAGAATACGCATTTAGTAAGATGGCGGGGTTTCCTGCACATAAAACACTTGAAGACTTCGATTTTAAGTTTGCATCTGGTGTGCCACAACAAAAAATAAAAGAGTTAAGTAGTCTTGGCTTTATTGAACGTAATGAGAACATTGTTTTATTAGGCCATAGTCGGGCAGGTAAAACACACTTAGCTATTAGCTATTAGCTTGGGGCTTAAAGCCATACAAGCTAAAAAGAAAACACGTTTTATTACAGCAGCAGAGTTGATGCTTCAATTATCAACAGCTAAGCGACAAAATCAATTAAAGCAATATTTAGCGCGTTCAATTATGAGCCCTAGAGTGTTAATAATTGATGAGATTGGCTATTTGCCATTTGGACGGGAGGAAGCTAATTTATTTTTTAATGTGATTGCCAAAAGATATGAGTATGGCAGTGTCATACTGACAAGCAATTTACCTTTTGGTCTATGGCCTACTGCTTTTGCAGATGATGCAACATTAACTGCAGCTATGTTAGATAGATTATTGCATCATTCGCATGTATTATAGTTGAGTGGTGATAGCTACAGACTAAAAGATAAAAGATGCTCAGGTATCATTACTGAGTAAAACTGGATCAGTTTTAAATGATCGTTTTTTAAAAAAAGTGGATCACTATTCAATGATCGCTGACAACATTCATCGGTTTGCCCCCTAGTTATTAAATTTAATCATGAATTCATCATACAAAATAATTAATCTGCATACAGAACACTAGAACTAAAGGGATAATTGCTAGAATGAATAAGTAGGAGGCAAAGAGTATTATTTTTGGTAATAGAATTTCAAAATTCTGTAAAAAATTTAGCAACATTGAAACTAAGAAAGCTGTTAAACTACCAGTTAAACAAAATAACCAAATAGATTTAAAATCATTAAGACCCAATAATATCAATAAAAAAAACACCCTCCACCTCCAACCAAAGAACATATAACATTTCTCATTGAATTGTTAATATGATTCATCATTAAATACACAATACCTACAATGGCGGAGGGAAAAATAAATAATACAGTTCCAAACGCCCCCGCCATCAGTGATAGCCAAGGCAAATACATTAAAAATGTGAT
Source organism: Thorsellia kenyensis (assembly GCF_042432445.1). Classification (NCBI taxonomy): domain Bacteria; kingdom Pseudomonadati; phylum Pseudomonadota; class Gammaproteobacteria; order Enterobacterales; family Thorselliaceae; genus Thorsellia; species Thorsellia kenyensis. Next base: position 2,536 of record NZ_JBHLXE010000115.1, read on the forward strand.
ACTTTCATAAATATTATTTTTTTGAAAAAATGACAAAATGCCATAAACAAGAGAACCTAAATAGAAGGGGCTTAATATGAAGCATATAATCACACTGATTTTGGACTGTACTGATAAAGTTTTTTTTTGAAGAAACACTACATGGTTTTTTTGTATATAATTAAAAATAATATCGAGTGTTGACGTTGTCATAAAAACGGTCATTCCTGCAAATGTAAATATTTTATAATTATTTGATATATTAAGATTGATGATATGTGAAATATAATTAATCCACATAAAACAGAGTAATCAAACCAACGAAAAATATAAAAGCCTTAGAATTGAAATGTTAAATTTTGAGATTTTTATGTATGTTAATTTGGTAAAAAAAATTGGAATACAAAAAATTATCAGCGATGTAAACCCAATACCATAAAATGATGAGTTTGAAATTAAAAGGGTATTATTATCGTTAGCTAAATTAAGCTGCCCATATTCTAAAAAAATAATATACATAAAAATAGCACTGCATAAGAATACATTAAGAGTGGTAAAAATTATTATATTATAAGTAGTAATTTTCATGGTTTGCATCCTTGTTGATTGGAATATCCCATTTTATAACAACCAAAATTAAAACGGTTTTCGTAGTTTAAAAGGTCAACTTCTTTCCCTTCCTTTATACCGGTTAATCTGTCTTTCCGCACTATATTTTATAATTATTTTTAGGTTAAAAGCGGTCATTTTTTAACCTATCCGTATATTGACTCGTAGGGTTCTCCTAGCCCCTTGATATACTATACTAGGATATATTGGTAGATTGTTTCATGATGCAATTTAATTATGCCATCACTTGCTAGACGTCCCA
>NZ_JBHLXE010000116.1:0-851 GCF_042432445.1 Thorsellia kenyensis
TCTTTTCGACCCTCAATTAATACAATGCGACTGACAGCGGCTATGCACTTATTATACAAATCCACGTAGGTTAAATTTATTAAAAGAAACAATTATATAAATTTAGTCTGTTCCCCACACATGTGGGGATAAACCGAGATGCTGAGTGATATTCCAGCTGCACGAGTTCTGTTCCCCACACATGTGGGGATCAGGGGGCGATCAAGCTTTGATCAAACAGATTGAATTTAATGAATTTTTATTGAATTATTGAGTAATTTATGATCAAATCATCTTAATAAATTATATAAGGTGATTTAAATGAGATTAATAAAAATATTAGATACGATTGAAGAAAACCGTAAAAAAACAAATCAAAATATCCAGTCAAAGAAATCGCATTTTTAGTACTAGCTGGTTTAATCTGTGGTTATTCCTCTTGGACTTCTATAGCAGAATTTGGCGAGTACAACCTAAAATGGCTTAGGAAATTCATGCCTCACAAGCAAGGCATCCCTACTCGGCATAATGTTGCTAGAATTATTCGGATGATTAAGCCAGAATCATTAAATAATCTTTTGATTACATGGGCTAACGCCTATTCAAAAAAATCTAATGTAGAGCATTCTGATGAAGAAATTAAGAGAATACGATCTGTTTTTGCCATTGATGGGAAAGAGATCAAGGGGGTTAAAACACGTACAGGTGAAGTTCTAAATGCTGTGACAGTTTTTGATGTCGATAATGGCATTTCATTCAGTACAGAGATGGGAACTGGTAAAGGCCAAGAAATCCAGATGGTACTGAAAGTCCTTAAAACACTTAATCTTAAAGAGTGTATTGTGACGCTTGATGCACTTCATTGTCAAACT
>NZ_JBHLXE010000117.1:0-3187 GCF_042432445.1 Thorsellia kenyensis
TTGATTAGACTTTACCAGCCGTTTAAATTAATTTTAAATCAATAACTTTAAAGATCCTACGCATGAGTGTTTTAATGAATGGATTAAGACAATTAAAAATCACTGTAAAGATGCCATTACGATTGATGAGAAAACTCTCAGAAGGACTGCTGATAAAATGAATGAATCTAAAGCTATTCATCTTGTTAATGCTTGAGTAACCCAAAATCAGCTTTGCTTAGGACAAATATGTGTCAGTGATAAATCAAATGAAATCACTGCAATTCCTGAACTATTAAAAATATTAGATTTAAAAGGAGCAACAGTTAAAGTAGATGCAATGGGATGCCAACATGCTAGTGCAGATCTCATTGTTTCATCAGAAGCTTACTATGTGATGTCACTTAAAGGAAGTCTGAATGAAGATGTTCAATTATTTTTAGAAACTGAATTGTCCCAGAAATTTTCTTCCACAAACCATGACTATTATTACGAAGTAAATGGTGACCATGGCAGAATATAAGAAAGGCATGTATGGATGACCGATAGTGTTGAGTGGCTAAAAGAGAGACATTCAGCATGGAAATCAATTAATAGCATGATCAATGTTCAATCAATCCGGAATATGAAAGGTCAGCCTGACACTAAATGTCAAGAGTTACGTTTTTTATATTTCAAGCCATAAAAAATAAGATGCTAAATGGATAGCGAGAGCTATCAGAAAGTATTGGCAGGTAGAAAATAATATTCATTGGTAATTAGATGTTAGCTTTAGAGAGAATGAGCACCGTTTACCTAGTGGTCATGCAGCAGAAAACATGTCTTTTATGAATAAACTCACTATAAGCTTATTGAAAAATGAAAAAACACTGAAAGCGAGTATTAAAAATAAGAGAAATTTGCTTGTGCTAAGGACGAATATTTATTGAAAGTATTAAACTGACATTCCGCTGTTCAAAAAATGATTAATTATCATTTTTTTGTAATTTGCATCACATTTTCAATTTAAGCTATTGATATTTTTATAAAAAATTGATTATTTGTGACTTTTTGGATGGTGATTATGAATTTCGATAATGTAGACGTGTATGATTATGAGCATCTAGGATTGGTTGCTGGTTTTATTAAACAGGTTGGGTTAATTGACTACATTGTTCATGTCATCCCTAAAACTAAGCCATGCCATGTCAGTCATGGTCAAGCAGTTGCAGCGATGCTGCTTAATGCACTAGGATTTCATTCTCAAGCCCTCTATTTAGTTCCTGAATATTTCTCTGATAATCCTATCGATTTACTGATTTCACCTGGGACCTATAGTGAACATCTGAACGATGATGTGCTGGGCCGAAACTTAGATGCTGTTTTTGACTATGGAGTCTCTTCACTCTAAAGTCAGGGTGTGAACATACATTTATTTACATTTAATTTTATCGGTTAATTCAATGATTCACGCATAATTCTAATTTTAGGTAATTAAATTTAAGTAAGCTTAATCAAATTAAAAATCAATTAGTAAAATTAAAGCTTGCTCGCACCCTGCTTCAGAGGTGCATGATAGAATAAGCGCCAAAAACTTATCAATAATTAGACGCTTTGCATTAAATTTACTAAGTACTGCAGAATACAAAAGAGAAAAAAAGGAAGCTTCAATTCCTAGCAAAATGAGAAGATGTATAAATGATTTAAATTTCAAGGATAAATTCATATTAGCTATGAGATTGATTTAATAATGAAAAAGCTTGTTCGCCCCCTGATGTTGGATATGCTAGTATGCAAGGAAAGCAAACGGCACAAGATGTATTGCAGTACCGCTATGGTGGGAACTATGAACGTTTTGGTGGAACGCCTCCAAAAATTTTATATGACGGTTATGGTCAGGTTGGTAAAAATACAGCTCGCGGATTAGAACAAATAACCTTTGAAAATTTAGGCGGTATTGATGGCACAGCTAATAAGCAGAATCCAGTTGGTCAAGGGAATCCCAATAGGACAAATTATATTAATGCAGCCAAAGAATACCAAAATAACAAAATGAGTGGCAATAAAATAGGAGGGAGGTGCTAACTATGTCTAAGCGAATTATTTGGAAAACTGGTGATCTAGTTAATATTAAGTTACGTGATAACCTATATACGATAGGTCAGATGTTAACCAGTCCAGCAATGCGATTTTACGATATATCGAATGCTGATGGTGTATGGGAAAGTATAGATTTAAATCAAGTAAAACCATTATTCAGGGTTTTTGTTGGAAACGTGATAAAAAAATATTTGATTACTGAAAAGATAAAGGTAAAAACGGTTGTACCAAGTCATAAACCTTATGAACCATATTGGATAAAAACCTATACACTGACGATGGATGGGGAACATTATAAAGGAGATAGATTTAGTTTCCCTTTTCTTGGTGGAAGAATCATTGACTTAAGCCCTGATGGAAATGTTAGTGTCACACGGGCTCCAGTAATACAAGAAGATCTGTCTCTACCACAAGATCGTGAGTTAATAGAAAAATATGAATTAACTAACATGTGGGGTCATGAGGCTTTAAGCGATCGCTTATGTCGTTATTTTGATACCGGTATAAATCGTGATGATTTAAAATTTGAAGTCTTTCCCGGGCTGTGGGATGACAGAGAACAACTTCGGCCCTTAACTCGTCGGTTACCTGTACCATTAAGATAAAGTTGGATGTTCTCTTGATGATACTTTCGGCCTTATTTTATCTATTTATTATATTATTCGATATCCTATCAATTAGGATAGTTGTTAATAATTTTATAGTACACTATCAAGCATAGCCCATTTGACTGAGCAGCTTTCTTTAGGGAATAAAAGTAAGCATCCGAGCGGAACTTGTCAAGATAGTTGTTAGTTATTTATAATTTTCACATACTAAGCTACACCGTTTGTTTTTTCCTTTTCAGGCATTTCATTAAGCGTCACTTTAGTTATTGGACTCCAATCACGTATATGCCCTTTAGCGCATCTATTAGGATGGCTTTCTTTCTTGCGGTTCATTACCTCTTGTCTTTTCTGTTATTTAGCCACATCCTTACCTGCGCGTTTATCAGCAGGGGTAATAAATTGATTGCTGCTGTGTAAGTGCTCATGGTTATACCACTGAACAAACTGATACCCCCCAGGGGGGGATCAAACCTTAACCAATTGATCAAAAAATAAATAATATCAATTGACATTAAGATGTT
>NZ_JBHLXE010000118.1:0-1047 GCF_042432445.1 Thorsellia kenyensis
ATGGGTTAGCTCAATACATCGCTGTACTTACACACCCCACCTATCTACGTCATAGTCTTTAACAACCCTTATAGATACTTACGTATAGGGAAGACTCATCTTGGGGAAAGTTTCTCGCTTAGATGCTTTCAGCGATTATCTCGTCCGCATTTAGCTACCGGGCAGTGCCATTGGCATGACAACCCGAACACCAGTGATGCGTTCACCTCGGTCCTCTCGTACTAGAAGCAACCCCCCTCAATCTTCCAACGCCCACGACAGATAGGGACCGAACTGTCTCACGACGTTCTAAACCCAGCTCGCGTACCACTTTAAATGGCGAACAGCCATACCCTTGGGACCGACTTCAGCCCCAGGATGTGATGAGCCGACATCGAGGTGCCAAACACCGCCGTCGATATGAACTCTTGGGCGGTATCAGCCTGTTATCCCCGGAGTACCTTTTATCCGTTGAGCGATGGCCCTTCCATACAGAACCACCGGATCACTATGACCTACTTTCGTACCTGCTCGACATGTCTGTCTCGCAGTCAAGCTAGCTTATACCATTACACTAACCGCATGATGTCCGACCATGCTTAGCTAACCTTCGTGCTCCTCCGTTACGATTTAGGAGGAGACCGCCCCAGTCAAACTACCCACCAGACACTGTCCTCATTCCCGATTAGGGAACTAAGTGAGAACATCAAACATTAAAGGGTGGTATTTCAAGGATGGCTCCATAACGACTGGCGTCGCTACTTCAAAGCCTCCCACCTATCCTACACATTAAGGCTCAATGTTCAGTGTCAAGCTATAGTAAAGGTTCACGGGGTCTTTCCGTCTTGCCGCGGGTACACCGCATCTTCACGGCGATTTCAATTTCACTGAGTCTCGGGTGGAGACAGCCTGGCCATCATTACGCCATTCGTGCAGGTCGGAACTTACCCGACAAGGAATTTCGCTACCTTAGGACCGTTATAGTTACGGCCGCCGTTTACTGGGGCTTCAATCAAGAGCTTCGCTTACGCTAACCCCATCATTTAACCTTCCAGCACCGGGCAGGCG
>NZ_JBHLXE010000119.1:0-544 GCF_042432445.1 Thorsellia kenyensis
GGCTCATACGGCTCTTCTAACCTAACCTCCAGCGTGCTATGCTAGTTTAATGTCTTTTTGATTGCATTAGATGCCAATGAGCAAAAAGTCTTCCAAAGCGTGGACTAGATTTTAACTCTTCGATCAGCTTATAGGTTTTAGTTTTCTTGCCCTTATAGTTTTTCCTTTTCCTCATAATCCATTTGACTAATCGTCCGTCAAGGACGTGCCATATGTCTTCAAGTTCTGATGGATAGAATTTACTATAATAGTTAATAATGCCTCTGATATAGGGATTAATTACTCTCGCAACATTATCCAGCCCTTTTGGTAGTAGTGCTTGCCAATTAAAAGCCTTGATTCTTTGCTTGATTGCATTTTTCTTTTGATCGCTGACAGCAGGCAAGAACCCTGTAAATACTTGATTAGTTCTTGAATTTATTGCTCTTCTACGTCTAAAAGTAAACCCCAAAAAGTCAAATTTGTTGTATTTTGCGTGCTTATTTGTTCTCGCATCACAATTTACTATTTTTGTCTTCTCAGGGTGCAGCTCTAACTTACAATT
>NZ_JBHLXE010000121.1:0-658 GCF_042432445.1 Thorsellia kenyensis
CCCACCAGTATCGGCTAGCAAGGGCTGGTACTAAATCGACCCTAACTGCATTACTTAAGAGGTATTGTAGGAAGCGTAGGGATAAAAGGCGAAATAAATTCGTCAGATAAGAAATAAGAAGTTGAATGAAAATGAACCACCGATGAAGTGTCGTTAACGGTAATTGAGAGTTAAAAGTACTGTTTGCGGAAATAGTATTACCAAAGTCAAATGTAACTTGCAAATCACAGTTTGATCAGCTCTTCGGCATATAGGTGGCAAGATCTTATTTCAGGCTCAAATACGGAACTCAGGAAGATGTTGCCCTGATGTTAAATGAAAGGCTATAGTGGAGAACCCATAAGGCTAAATAGTGAAGCAGGGCGCATTGGCAGATTGTCTCGTACTAGTGATGAAATATTTGTAATGAATATGGAGCGAAGGGGACAACTAGTCTAGTTTTGATTAATTAAACAACTTTAAGTACTAATAAGGACGATCTAGTTGAACAAAACAAAACCATTTTCAGTCAGTAAACGTACTGTATTAGAGGCATGGCAACGTGTAAAAGAAAATAGAGGCTCAGCAGGTGTAGATAAAGTTACTATACAGGCCTTTGAGCAAAACTTGGAGAAGAATTTATATAAAATTTGGAACCGACTCAGCTCAGGAACCTATT
>NZ_JBHLXE010000122.1:0-1063 GCF_042432445.1 Thorsellia kenyensis
CACAGAGCCAGGCGTCGCTGTACCGACTAATACAGGCGTCTTATCATTAGTTAAGCCATTATTCTTAATTTGTACCGTAGCATTGTTCTCATTGCCAAAGTTATCTTCAAGGTAATCAACCGTTAACTCTACTTTCGAATTATCTACACTGAAGTTCAATGCATCAGAAGGTAATGACTTATTACCCGCTTTGTCTGTCTCTTGAACGGTAATGCTGTGACTGCCTTGTGTCAGATTCAAGGTAAACGACCAATCGCCATTTGCATTAACGGTCGCAAAACCAAGTGATGTGGTACCATCAAAGATTTCAACCACGCTGTCACCAGACTCCGCTTTACCAGTAACAACTGGTTTGGCATCATCAATCGTCGAGCCTTGTGCGACTTTACCTTGGGTATCACCTATGCCATCCGTGATGTTCGGTAAGCCCGGTTTGTTCGGTGCCGTGCCATCATAGTTAAACGCATAAGGCAGTGTGAAGTCTGATTTTTGTCCTGCCGCATCTTCTGCCTTCGCCGTGATGTTATAAAGGCCATTATTCGTGACTTTACCTTGTGGGATAGTCGCGCTAAAGCGTCCTTGTGAATCAACCGTCGCACGTGTCACTTCAGTACCATTGAGGTAAATGATGATGGTTTCACCCGCACCACCACGACCGGTAATGGTCGGTGTATTGTCATTGGTTAAACCATCTGGTTGGACAATGGTATTACCCCCTACATCATCAAGCAAGGTATCTAGGGTCGGAATAGAGGGCTCTGAAGCCAATACGTTAAAGTTCCATGCTGAACTCATCGGTCCTTCAACACCCGCTTTACTGACGCCCGCCAGTTTAAAGTTATGCATGCCGCCGCTTAGGTTAACCGGCGGTGTATAACTCCATGTGCCATCAACATTCACAGGGATAAGTTTGCCAATGAATTGACCATCTTGGTAAACTTTGATGAACGCAGTGTTAGCATCGGTCACTTTACCACGGTACTCAGGCAATCTGTCATCGGTTGTACCACCTTTAGCGATAATCCCTTTCACATCACCCACGTCATCATAAAGCTCAATGCTA
>NZ_JBHLXE010000123.1:0-1319 GCF_042432445.1 Thorsellia kenyensis
ACAACTTGAAGTATAAGGATGAAATAATTGAACAGAACCAAACCCTTTTTAATCAGTTTATGGAAAGTACAAGAAGCATGGCAACGAGTGAAAGGAAATGGGGGCTCCGCAGGTATTGATAAAATAAGTATCGAAGCCTTTGAGCGCGACCTAGCAAAGAATTTGTATAAGATTTGGAATAGACTTAGCTCAGGAACCTATTTTCCACCACCAGTAAAACGTGTTGAAATACCAAAATCTGATGGCAAGATGCGTCCGCTCGGCATTCCTACTGTTGGGGATAGAGTCGCGCAGATGGCTGTCAAGCTAGAGATAGAGCAACAATGGGATGCAAAGTTCCATGCTTCATCGTTTGGTTACAGACAAGGTAAATCGGCACATGATGCAGTGGCGCAAGCTCGGTCTAACTGTTTTAAGTATAAATGGGTCGTGGATTTAGATATTAAAGGGTTTTTCGATAATATCGATCATGAGCTTATGCTAAAAGCAATAGATAAACAAACCCCTCCTAAATGGGTTCGACTTGCCCTAGTACGTTGGCTAAAAGCGGATGTTATGTATCCTGACGGTAGTATTGAGTCACGAGAAAGTGGCACACCTCAAGGTGGTGTCATCAGTCCGTTATTGGCGAATCTTTTCTTACATTATACCTTTGACAAATGGATGGAGCGTGAATTTCCGACACTACCATTTGAACGCTATGCTGATGATGCAATCATTCATTGCACATCAGATAAACAGGCGCAATTTGTATTAGATAAGCTTAAAGGAAGAATGAGGGATTGTAAGTTAGAGTTGCACTCTGAAAAGACAAAAATAGTAAATTGCGATGTGGGTACAAATAAGCAAGCGAAATACAATAAATTTGACTTTTTAGGTTTCACTTTCAGACGTAGAAGATCAATAAATACAAGGACTAACCAAGTGTTTACCGGGTTCTTACCTGCTATTAGTGATGAAAAGAAAAACGCAATCAAACAAACAATTAACGCTTTTAATTGGCAAGCATTAATACCTAAAGGACTGGATAACGTTGCGAGAGCAATTAATCCATATATTAGAGGCATAATTAATTATTATAGTAAATTCTACCCATCAGAACTAGAAGACATATGGCGCGTCCTTGACGGGCGATTAGTCAGATGGATTATGAGGAAAAGAAAACGCTATAAAGGTAAGAAAACCAAAACCTATAGACTGATTGAAGAGTTAAAATCTAGTCCACGCTTTGGAAGACTTTTTGCTCATTGGCATCTAATGCAATTAAAAAGGAACTAAATTATCTTAGCACACTAGAGGTTGGGTTAGAGGAGCCGTAT
>NZ_JBHLXE010000124.1:0-974 GCF_042432445.1 Thorsellia kenyensis
TATTAAATTAACAGCAGAACAAAGAGCAAATTTAAAAGCTCAACATAAAATGACTCACGATCAAAGGATATGTGATCGTATTCGTTGTGTTTTGTTGGCTGATGACGGTTGGTCAGCAAAATCAATCGCTGAATCTCAATTAATTCATGAAACGACAGTGCTAAGGCATATTAAGGACTATCTTGAAGATAATAAGTTAAAACCTGAAAATGGTGGTTCTGAAAGTTATTTAAATGCAGAACAAACACAAGAACTGATTACTCATTTAACTCAAAATTTATATCAGCATAACTATCAGATAATTGCCTATATCGCTGCGACTTATCAAGTTTACTTTACTGTTTCTGGTATGCATAAATGGCTCATTCGGCACGGATTTAGTTATAAAAAACCTAAAGGTACACCTCATAAATTCGATGTAGAAAAGCAAAATAAATTTATTGAAACTTATCAGTCATTAAAAGATACAGTCGGTGAAGAACCGATTCTATTTATTGATGCAGTACACCCAACTCAAGCCACTAAGTTAGGCTATGGGTGGATTAAGAAAGGAACTGATAAGGTGGTAAACACAACAGGTAGTCGTACACGAATCAATTTAATCGGTGCTTTGAATATTAATGCCATTGAGAAAACTGTTGTACAAGAGTTTGAAACGATTAACGGTCAAAGTATTATCGAATTTTTTACTAAACTGAGAGAAAATTACCCTCTTACAGAAAATAAACACATTCATATCATACTTGATGGTGCAGCTTACCATCGGTCGGTGGTTGTGGTTGAAAAAGCCTTAGAAATGGGCATCGTACTACATTATTTGCCTCCATATAGCCCAAATTTAAATCCAATTGAGCGGTTATGGAAGATAATGAATGAAAAATGTAGAAATAATCAATATTTCCCGTCGAAAGATAAATTTCGGGAAGCCGTATTGGGATTTTTCGAGAATATTCTACCCACGATCATTCCTGAAC
>NZ_JBHLXE010000125.1:0-709 GCF_042432445.1 Thorsellia kenyensis
GTCTTGCGTGATTTTGCCTTTAAAGTCGCCGACGTTATCAATCACATCAAATGAGTTAGGTGCTAACGCAGCAGGAACACTCGTATCAACCACAATAGGGAACTCGTTGCTCTCACCACTGACGTTACCCGCTTTATCCGTCACTGTAATGACAAAACGGTGTAAACCATCATCAAGCTCGGTCACTTTGTATGTCCAGTTACCCTCTAAATCAACCGTAACTTCACCCACTTTTTGATCATTAAACTTGTCATAAATATAAACGGTGCTGCCCGCCTCAGCTTTACCACGTAATACAGGAGATGAGTCATTCGTCGCCCCCTCTTTCTCAATAAAGCCTAATTTCGGTGATACGGTGTCTTCTACTGATTCAATGACACCCACATTCGGTGCAGTTAAGTCAAAGGTAATGTCAAATGGTGCTTTGACCACATTGCCTGACTGGCTCTTCGTTCTGACTTCAAAGTTATGCACGCCATCTGTGACATACTGACTTGGGATAATGAATGACCATTTACCCGTATTGTCTGCCTTCACATTGCCTATAGAGAGAAGTTTTCCATCTTCATACAACTCAATCACCGCGCCAGGCGTCGCTGTACCCACCAATAATGGGGTATCATCATTCGTCAAGCCACCTTTCGCAATTTGTGTCGGCGTGTTGCCTTTATTGTCTTCAAGATAGTTCACTCGTAACTCGACGCTTGAC
>NZ_JBHLXE010000126.1:0-692 GCF_042432445.1 Thorsellia kenyensis
CCCATCATACCAGTACGGGAATATTAACCCGTTGCCCATCGACTACGCTCTTCAGCCTCGCCTTAGGGGTCGACTCACCCTGCCCCGATTAACGTTGGACAGGAACCCTTGGTCTTCCGGCGAGCGGGTTTTTCACCCGCTTTATCGTTACTTATGTCAGCATTCGCACTTCTGATACCTCCAGCAGACTTCTCAGTCCACCTTCAACGGCTTACAGAACGCTCCCCTACCCATTGACTTACGTCAATGCCGCAGCTTCGGTGCACAGTTTTAGCCCCGTTACATCTTCCGCGCAGGCCGACTCGACTAGTGAGCTATTACGCTTTCTTTAAATGATGGCTGCTTCTAAGCCAACATCCTAGCTGTCTAAGCCTTCCCACTTCGTTTCCCACTTAACTGTGACTTTGGGACCTTAGCTGGCGGTCTGGGTTGTTTCCCTCTCCACGACGGACGTTAGCACCCGCCGTGTGTCTCCCACACGTCATTCATCAGTATTCGGAGTTTGCATCGGGTCGGTAAGTCGGGATGACCCCCTAGCCGAAACAGTGCTCTACCCCCAATGATGCTATGTGAGGCGCTACCTAAATAGCTTTCGGGGAGAACCAGCTATCTCCCGGTTTGATTGGCCTTTCACCCCCAGCCACAAGTCATCCGCTAATTTTTCAACATTAGTCGGTTCGGTCCTCCAGTTA
>NZ_JBHLXE010000127.1:0-691 GCF_042432445.1 Thorsellia kenyensis
TTTCCAGATCAAATAAGTAAATCAAATTTACTTAGGAGAACACATGGAAATCACACATATTTTTGATGGTATTGAAGAAACAAGGTCTACCATTAACCAAAAATACCCTGTCGCAGAAATTGCTTTTTTAGTCGTTGCCTCATTTATATGTGGCTATAATAATTGGCATGCGATAGCACGTTTTGGTGATGCAAATATAGACTGGCTTAGAAAATTTTTTCCCTATGCTAATGGACTGCCTACTCGCCATAATATTGCTAGAATAATCAGACTGATAAAGCCTGAATCACTGAACGAGTTGTTAATTAATTGGGCTAGAAGTTATCAATCTGAAATAGCAGGAAATCAGCAGCAATCACTTGATAATAAAGAAGTTGATAGCCAGTCACCAGAAAATGCACTTGTTAAGTTAAGAAAGATTATTGCTATTGATGGTAAAGATGTGAGAGGTTTACAGGCTCACTCGGGCGAAGTTCTTAATGTTGTATCAGTGTATGATCTTGGTCTTGGTATTACAATGGGTACTGAAATGGGACTTGGAAAAGGTCAAGAAATTGAAATGGTGAGAAATGTTTTGAACACGTTGAATTTAAAAGAATGTGTAATTACATTAGATGCACTACATTGCCAAAGTGAAACGATCAATACCATAGTCAAACAGAAAGCAACAGCTCTAATCCAAGTGAAAGCC
>NZ_JBHLXE010000128.1:0-1024 GCF_042432445.1 Thorsellia kenyensis
ACTCCCATCAGGATACATTACATCTGCTTTTAGCCATCGTACAAGGGCAAGTCTAACCCATTTAGGAGGGTTTTGTTTGTCTATTGCTTTTAGCATAAGGGTATGATCAATATTATCGAAAAAACCTTTAATATCTAAATCAATTACCCACTTATGCTTGTGGCAATTGGAGCGAGCTTGCGCTATTGCATCGTGTGCCGATTTACCCATTCTATAACCAAAGGAAGAAGGATGGAATTCTGAGTCCCATTGTGATTCTATCTCTAGTTTGACAGCCATCTGGGCAACCCTGTCCCCAACGGTGGGAATGCCGAGCGGACGCATCTTGCCATCTGATTTTGGTATCTCAACACGTTTTACCGGTGGTGGGAAATAAGTTCCTGAACTAAGTCTATTCCAAATCTTATACAGATTTTTCTTTAAATCCAGCTCAAAGGCATCGATACTCATTTTATCAATACCTGCAGACCCCCCATTTCCTTTCACTCGTTGCCATGCTTCTTGTACTTTCCATTTACTGATTGAAAAGGGTTTTGTTCTGTTCAATTATTTCATCCTTATACTTCAAGTTGTCTAATCAAGCAAAACTAGGTTAGTTGTCCCCTTCACTCCATTTCCATTACAGAAACTTCATCATTACTACGAGACAATCTGCCAATGCGCCCTTCATCGCTATTTCGTCTTACGGGTTCTCTGCTATAACTTTTCGCTTAACATTAGGGCAACATCTTCCTGAGTTCTCTATTTGCGCCTGTAGTAATCTCCTGCCATCTATATGCCGGTGAGCCGACTAAACCGTTATTGCAAGTCACGTTTAGCTTTGTTAGTGCGAGTAACTTGAGCCCGCAGTTTTGACATCACAGTTACACTTAACGACACTTCATCGATGGTTCATTTTCATTCAGCTTATTACTACACATCTGACAATTTAAATATTGCCTTTTAACTCCACGCTCACCACGATATCTCTTAAATAACGCAGCTGGAGCCGATTTAACACCAACTCTTGCTAGCCGATGTTGAT
>NZ_JBHLXE010000129.1:0-760 GCF_042432445.1 Thorsellia kenyensis
AAGGAAACCTAAGCTCGGTGGAACGGTATCTTCAATACTCTCTATCTTACCTGAATCTGGTGCTGAGGTATCAACAGTCACACTGAATTGAGTCTCAGTGATATTACCCGATTTACTCGTGGTCTTAATTTGATACGTATGTGTGCCATCCGTCAAGAAATTCGTTGGGATAGAGAATGTCCAACGGCCTGTCGCATCCGCAACCGGTGGATTGGCCACACTTAATGGAATGCCACCTTCTAATATTTCAATCACAGAGCCAGGGGTCGCTGTACCCACCAATACAGGTGTCTTATCATTCGTCAAGCCACCATTAGAAATTTGTACAGTTTTTCCATCCGCATTACCAAAGTTATCTTCAAGGTAATCAACCGTTAAGTTCACTTTAGAGGTATCTACAGTGAAATTCAATGCATCAGATTTAACTGATTTGTTACCCGCTTTATCTGTCTCTTGAACAGTGATGCTGTGACTGCCCTGTTTGAGATTCAAGGTGTATGACCAACTACCATCTGCGTTCACTGTCGCAAAACCAATAGACTGTCCCGCATCAAATATTTCAACCACGCTATCACCTGACTCCGCTTGACCCGTCATCACTGGTCTTGCATCATCAATTGTTGAGCCTTGTGCCACTTTACCTTGGCTATCACCAATTCCATCTATGATGTTCGGTAAACCAGGCTTGTTCGGTGCCGTGCCATCGTAGTTAAACGAGTAAGGCAGCGTGAAGTCTGATTTTTGGCCTGCCGCATCTTCT